>CAMCRT010000031.1 GCA_945877355.1 uncultured Mitsuokella sp.
ACAGGTCGTATGCGAAAGCGTCCCAAGAACGGAGTGATTGGCTGACGCTGACCGCTACTGACCTGTCCAAGAGGTAAGCCGAAGGCTTAGCGATTGGGTAACAGGTCGTATGCGAAAGCGTCCCAAGAACGGAGTGATTGGCTGACGCTGACCGCCGCAGTGTATGAGCCTATGGGGAGGGACTTGTCTTGCCCGTCCGCCAGCCGTGCACTTGCATCACATCCGTCTCGCAGACTCCCCCTTGCCCTGCGGGCGTTCCCCCTCGCGAGGGGGACGAGGTTTTGCTCATCAGCTGGGCAATGGAATGATGTATGATCAAGGGGCTCGTAACAATCCATTGCGAGCGTGGGAGTCCTGCTTGCCTCCCTCTGGAGGGAGGTGTCACGCCGAAGGCGTGACGGAGGGAGTCTCCGAGACGGATGTCAACGGACTGTTGGACGTGCCAAGAACCTTGCGGAGACGTGGCGAGCGTGGGGGACATGCCCCGCACGCTGTAACTTTATTTAGCGCGGGCGATTCTTGTGATTTCGTCCGCTATCTTGCTCAGGGGGAGCTGTCTTTCGACGGCTCCTTTTTCGTAGGCGACCCGGGGCATGCCGTAGACGACGCAGGTGGCTTCGTCTTGGCCCAGCGTCTTTGCGCCCTGCTCCCGCATCTCCAGGAGCCCGGCGGCGCCATCCCGGCCCATGCCGGTGAGGATGACGCCGAGCACATCCCGGTTATCCACGGCGGAGGCGACGGAGTGGAAGAGCACGTCGGCGGAGGGGGCGCAGTTGTGGACCCGGGGGCCCTCCATGCAGCGGAGGCGCAGGCGGCCGCCCTCGTTCACGACGGTCATGTGCTTGCCGCCGGGGGCGATGTAGACGGTATTCGGCTCCAGGTGCTCCCCGTTTACAGCCTCCTTCACGTGGAGGCTGCACTCCCCGTCCAGCCGGTTCGCAAAGAGGGCGGAGAAGGTGGCGGGGATGTGCTGGACGATGACGATGGGGGGCATGGGGGGCGAAAGGCGCGGGATGATCTGGCTAAGGGCATCCGGCCCCCCCGTGGAGGAGCCGATGGCGATGAGCCGCAGGCATTTCCCCGTGCACTTCTGGGCTGCGGGCTTTGCCTGCTCCTTTAGGGCAGGCTTCCCGGCGATCGGGCTCATTTTGACCATTTTGTTGCGGATGGAGCCCGGTGCAGCTTTCGCAGTCGGCGTGATGTGGGGGGGAGCCTGCCGGGTATTCGTCCAGATATCCCGGGTCACCATGTCCCCAGGGGCGAAAAGGGGCTTCGGGGGATGGTGCTTTTCGGCGATGGCGACGGCCCGGAGGGTGAGGGTCGAGAGGAAGGCCCCGTCGGCGGAGTCCTCCGGCTTCATGATATAGTCGGCGGCACCCAGGGCCCGGGCGCTCTCCGCGCTTGTGGCGAGAAGGCCGTAGGTCAGCACCGGCAGATGTGTCCGCCGGATGAGGGCCGGGAGAAAGGGGTTGCCGTTGATGGTGAAGACGGCAAGGGCGAAGTTCATGAGAATGATGTCCGGGCGAAAGAGCTCTACCTTTGACTGGGCATCGATGGCGGAGAGGCACTTTTCCACAAGGCTTCCCGCCGGCAGCCGCAGCAGCAGCCCTTGGGCGATTTTCTCCGAGGCGAGTATGGAGTTGTCGATGAGAAGGATGCGCAGCTTTTGCATGGAGAGAACCACCCCTGCACGAATGTGCCGTATAAATACAAAAAAAGCCCCTTGCGGAGCTGAATGTTTTTATGGAGCTGATTATAGGACTTGAACCTACGACCTGCTCATTACGAATGAGCTGCTCTACCAACTGAGCTAAATCAGCATATTGTCTTGGGCTGTTGCCCCGTGTTGAATTGACATAGACTATTATAGCGATGCCCCCATGCATTGTCAACAACTTTTTTTGCTTTTACAGGAAAAATTTGCCGGGCGTGGATGCCATAGCGGGAGAAAGGTTGAAATGCCGGGCGCAATCCTCTAAAATGACATTGTATAGCGGGCGTGGAGGCAATCGTAGGGCGCAGAAATGCGGTGGAAAATCCGGAAAGGAGTCAGGCATGGCTGACAAGGAAATGCAATTTCTTCTCTATCAAGCAGAGACGGAGCAGGTGTCTGTCAACGCCTTGATCCAGGAGGACACGATATGGCTGACGCAGAAGGCGATGGGGACGCTTTTCGATTGTTCGATCGGCAACATCTCGCAACACCTCAAGAATATCTATGACGAGGGAGAATTGTTGCAGGAATCAACTTTCAAGGAAATCTCAATAGTTGCACAGGAAGGACAACGGTTCGTCAGGAGGAGGCAGTCCTTTTATAACCTCGATGCGATAATCTCAGTGGGCTATCGGGTCAATTCCCGTCGCGCCACGCAATTTCGTATATGGGCGACCAAGGTGCTCAAGGAATACATGCTGAAGGGCTTTGTGCTGGATGATGACCGGCTGAAGCAGGGCAAGGCGGCCTTTGGCAAGGATTATTTTCGCGAGCTGTTGGAGCGGGTCCGCTCCATTCGTGCCAGCGAGCGGCGCATCTGGCAGCAGATCACGGATATTTTTGCAGAATGCAGCATCGACTATGACAAGGATGCGAAGGTGACCCATGACTTCTATGCGATGGTGCAGAACAAGTTCCACTATGCCATCGTTGGGGAGACGGCTGCAGAGATCATATATCACCGTGCGGATCGGGAGAAGGAGCACATGGGGCTCACCACCTGGAAGAATGCGCCGGAGGGACGCATCCTGAAGTCCGACGTGACGGTTGCGAAGAACTATCTGGATGAGAAGCAGATCCGCCGGCTGGAACGGGCTGTGACAGGGTACTTCGACTATATCGAGGATCTCATCGAGGATGAGCAGACCTTCACCATGGAGCAATTCGCGGAAAGCGTCAATGCCTTTTTGGAATTTCGGCGGTATCAAATCCTGTCGGGGAAAGGGCATATATCGAAAGCTCAGGCGGATGCAAAGGCCGTTGAGGAGTATGCGGCTTTTAACAAGCATCAGAAAATCGTTTCGGACTTTGATAAGGAGGTACGCAAGCTGCTGCAGGAAGGCAGGTCGCCGGAGCAATAGGAAAGAGTTTGCATAGGATGCGGTTTGCGGCAGCGGGCAGCTGGGAAAGGCGAGTGACAGGGGCTAGAGCCTTGCGCCCCTAGGGATTCTATGGTAAGATAACAGGTACGAATTCGTTTTGCTCCCGCTATGGGAGGAGCTTGGCAGGAAAGGAGGGTGTGCGTTGCTGCTTACGGTTTTGATGATTCTCGATGCGCTTGTGGCCATCGTCCTCATCGCGTCTGTCCTGGGGCAGGAGGCGAAGTCGGATGGCATGGGCGGTCTGGCGGGCGGTCAGGAGACGGTGTTTTCCAGCAAGGCGCGGGGTATGGATGCGCTGCTGGCCCGGGTGACCGTCGTCTTTGGCGTGCTCTTTGCAGTCATCACCATTATCATCGCGAGAATGACGAACTGACCATTCTGCGCACAGCTCTGCCCGCTTTTTGGGGGAGCCGGTGCGCTTTTGCCCCTGGCCGCAAGGCGGGGGCTTTTCTAGAGAGGGGGAGCGAGCTATGGTCATCTCTGGCGCAGAGCCCTTTTTCATCCCCGGCGGACGGACGGGGGTCCTCCTCGTCCACGGCTTCACCGGCGTCGCCGCGGAGCTCCGCCTCCTGGGGGAGGTCCTCTCTCATGCGGGCTATACGGTGCTTGCTGTGCGGCTGGCGGGCCATGGGACGAGCCCGGAGGATATGGCCCGCATGGGGGCGGAGGACTGGCTGGACTCGGCGCGGGACGGCTACGCGCTCCTCTCCGGCTGCTGTGACCGGATCGTGGTCTGCGGCCACTCCATGGGGGCGGTCCTCACGCTGCTCCTGGCGGCGGAAAAGCCTGTGGAAGGCGCCATATTCCTATCGGCTCCCATCTTCATCGCCCAGGAGCAGGGAGTGGAGCACCTGCCGCCCCGGGAGTACTGCGACGGCGTATACGTGCCGAAGGCCCGGCGAAAGCTCAAGAATGTGCCCCAGGGCGTAAATGACACCTATCGGAAAATGCCCCTCGTCTGCGTCCACGAGCTCCTGTCCCTCGTAAAGCGCGCCCGGGAGGCAGTCCCCCGCGTCAAGGTGCCAGCCCTCATCCTCCATGGGCTCCAGGATCACACGGCGAGCCCCGAGAGCGCGATTTACCTCGAGAAGTATCTGGGCAGCGCGGAAAAGCGCCTCGTCTGGCTGGAAAACGCCGGCCACATGATCCCCGTCTGCGACGGCCGGGAGCAGGTCTTTCGCGAGGCACTGGGTTTTTTGCATAAATTAAACGGAACAAATTAGAACGGAATATATCAGTACGGGAGAACTACATGGATTTAAAAGATCGGATTTTGGCCTACATGCGTGAAGAGGCCTACAAGCCGCTGCTGGCGGAGAACCTGGCCGAGGCGCTGGCCCTCGAAGGCGAGGACCTCGTGGCCTTCGGCCCTGCCCTCGAGGCACTGGAGAAGGAAGGCGCCATCATCAAGAACCGCAGCGACCTCTACGGCGTGCCCAGCCGCATGCATCTCGTGGTGGGACGCCTCTCCATGACGGCGAAGGGCTTCGGCTTCATCATCCCCGACACCCGGGAGACCGAGGAGGAGACGGACGTCTTTGTGCCGGGCACCGCCCTATCGACCGCCATGCACGGGGACCGGGTCGTGGCCCGGGTCACCCCCTCGCTTATCGAAGGGAAATCCCGGGAAGGCGAGATCATCCGCGTCCTGGAGCGGGCCAACAAGCGCATCGTGGGCACCTTCGAGGCCAGCAAGAGCTTTGGCTTCGTGACGCCGGATAATGTAAAGCTCACCCAGGACGTTTTCATCCCGAAGCGGGAGACGAAGGGCGCCAAGACGGGCATGAAGGTGGTGGTGGAGGTCACGAAGTGGCCCGACGGCCGCCGCAATGCAGAGGGCAAGGTCGTGGAGATCCTCGGCCGGGCCGATGCGCCGGGCGTGGACGTGCTTTCCGTCATGCGGGAGTACGACCTCTCCGAGGAGTTCCCGGAGGAGGTCCAGCAGGCGGCAGAGGCCTGCGAGCAGGAGCCCTCTCCCGAGGAGTACCGGGGCCGCAAGGACCGCCGGGATCTGCCCATCGTCACGGTGGACGGGGAGGACTCGAAGGACCTCGACGACGGCGTCTTTGCCCGGAAAAATGCGGACGGCTCCTTCTTCCTGGGCGTCTACATCGCCGACGTGTCCTGGTACGTGCGGGAAAACCAGCCCCTGGACCGGGAGGCCCGGGAGCGGGGCACCAGCGTCTATCTGGTGGACCGGGTCATCCCCATGCTGCCGAAGGAACTCTCCAACGGCATCTGCAGCCTCAATGCCGGCGTGGATCGGCTCTCCATGGCCTGCGAGATGGAGATCTCCCCTGAGGGTGAGGTCACAAAATATGAAATCGTCCCCACGGTCATCCACGTGTACCGGCGCCTCACCTACAATATCGTCAACAAGGTCCTGGTGGCAAAGGAAGAGCCCTTCCTGAGCGACAATCAGGATATCCAGTCCATGCTGGAGACCCTGGCAGAGCTTCGGAATGTGCTGAAGGCAAAGCGCCATCGCCGGGGCTCCATCGACTTTGACCTGCCGGAGGTCAAGGTGAAGCTGGACGAGAAGGGCCACCCGGTGGCCCTCATCAAGCGGGAGGGATCCCTTGCCGAGTCCATCATCGAGGAGTGCATGCTTATCGCCAATGAGACAGTGGCCCGCCACATGGACGAAAAGCATTTGCCCTTCCTCTACCGGGTCCACGAGCAGCCCGAGAAGGAGAAAATCGAGCGGCTCAACAGTCTCCTCAGTGCCTTCGGCCTCTTCGTGCGCCAGTCGGAGGGGGGCGACATCCAGCCAAAGGACGTGCAGCAGGCCCTCGTGAAGGTGGAGGGACGCCCCGAGGAGCGCATCGTGAGCGCCGTGGCCCTCCGCTCCATGCAGCAGGCCCGCTACAGCGAACTGAGCCTCGGCCACTTCGGCCTGGCTGCCCGCTACTACACCCACTTTACATCTCCCATTCGCCGCTATCCGGATCTCATCGTCCACCGGCTCCTGCGGGAGACCTTCGAGACGGGCACCATGCCGCGGGAAAGGCAGGAGCGGCTAAAGTCCATCCTCCCCGAGATCGCCGAGCACTCCTCGGCCAGGGAGCGCATCGCCGTGGAGGCGGAGCGGGCCACCACGGACATGAAGAAAATCGAGTACATGGCCCAGTTCATCGGGGACACCTTCGACGGCGTCATCTCCGGCGTCACCCAGTTCGGCATCTTTGTGGAGCTGGATAATGGGGTGGAGGGCCTCGTCCACGTGTCCACCATGGCGGACGACTTCTACGAGTACCGGGAGGACATCTACGCCATGGTGGGCGAGCGCACGAACCGCATGTACCAGCTGGGCGGCGCCGTGCAGGTGGTCCTCATCAAGGCGAACCAGAAGGAGCATACACTGGACTTCGTGCTGAAGGACAACGCGGCAGAGGGCATCGCCCCCGACCGCGCAAAATCTGCTAGGGGCCTCAAGGGCGATACGGCAGCCAAGGGCGAGGGCAATCAGAGCGCTGAGAGCGACCAGCCCCGGAAAAAGCGCGGAGGGCGCGATGGCCGCAGGGATAGAGGCCGCCGGAAGCGCGACGCGGAGGGCATCGTCGCCGAAGTGGATACGGAGGCCGCGGCGAAGGAGCCCCGCAAAAAGCACGGGAAGCGTACCGAGCGCGGGGAGCACGGGGAGACCCGCGAGGAGACCCGCGGCGAAAAGAGCAAGGAAAGGCGCGGCGAGGGCCGCGGCAAAAGGAGCGCGGAGGCCCCGCAGGAGGGCGAGGCCCGCAGGCGGCAGAAGATAGAGCGCAAGGGCACCCGTGCCCTCGGGGAGAGCCGCACCCGCCGGGAGGTCAAGAAGAAGCCCCGCACCGAGTTCCGGGACATGGGAGAGACGAGGGCTCCCCGCGACTACCATCGGGTGAAGGTCACGGGCCTCACCAGCGCCGTGTGGCCGGACCCGCCGGGCTACGTCTCGAGGGAGCGCCAGGAGGCCCAGCGGACGGAAGCAGAGCGGGAGAAGAAGGAAAAGAAGGCCGCACCGAAGAGGCGGCCCCGCCCCCACCGCAAGACCGAGGCAGGCACCTCGCGAGACTAAAAGGATAGATAATGGCGAAGGCAACACAGGGGATGAAGGTGGTCTGCGAAAACCGCAAAGCCCGCCACGACTACTTCATCCATGAGACAAATGAGGCGGGCATCGAGCTCCAGGGCACGGAGGTGAAGTCCCTCCGGGCCGGCAAGGCGAACCTCAAGGACAGCTTTGCCACCATCACGAATGGCGAGGTCTTCCTGGAGAACATGCACATCAGCCCCTACGAGCAGGGCAATATCTTCAACCACGACCCGCTCCGGAAGCGGCGGCTTCTCCTCCACAAGCAGGAGATCGCAAAGCTCTTCCAGAAGACCCGCGAAAAGGGCTTTACCCTCGTGCCGCTCAAGATCTACTTCAAACGGGGCCGGGCAAAGGTGGAGCTGGCGCTCGCCAGCGGCAAGCACAACTACGACAAGCGTCAGAGCCTCCACGAGAAGGCGGCAAAGCGCGAGGTGGAACGGGCGTTGAAGGAGAGACAAAAGTACTAGGCTTTGCCAGGACATTCGCTCGCCTGCGCACTTTCCGCCGCCTTGGGGCAAAATGATTTTGCCAGTGGAAAAATTTGCGCCGTTGCGCTATAATGCTACATAGGGGATTATTGGTAAGCGCATGACTTCATGCGTGTGATTTCGGATGGAGGGATTCATCGATGTTTGGTATTATCGTTGGAACACATGGCCTTTTTGCAGAGGAACTTCTCGCCTCCTGCGAGATGATCTGCGGCGAGCAGAAGAATGTGCGGGCTGTGACGCTCCTGCCCGGCGAGGGCCCGGACGACATTGTGGCGAAGTACGAGGCCGCAGCCAAGGAGCTCGACACGACGGACGGACTCCTGTTCCTCAATGACCTCTTTGGCGGGAGCCCCTACAATGCGGCCTGCCGCCTCGTCATCGGCAATGAGAACTACGGCATCGTCACCGGAGTGAACCTCCCGATGCTCATCGAGATGTGCTCTGCCCAGCTCATGGGCGGCGAGGTCTCCATCCAGGATCTCATGGCAAAGGCCCAGGAGTCCGGTAAGAATGGCATGCAGCTCTTCCATGCAAGCCAGGTCTCGGAGGACGAGGACGACCTTTAAGCACTTTCAGCATAGGAATGCGACGGCAGACGGTCAAGAGACCGCCTGCCGTTTTTTAATGAAAAGCACCGCCGCGAAATTTTCCAAGACATTTTCAAAAAAAGGAGTTGACTCTATAGGTCCTAAGTGCTATACTTGGGACAGTAAGAAAACCGAATACAACATCATCACCACAGACCACAGTCAAGAGTTGGCTGAATCAGCAGTTGCGATCGCTGAAACGTTAAATACGGGTTTGAGACTTGCTTTATAGCAGAGTTACATTGTGTGGAGACAAGTGCTCATAGTCGAAAACAAACGATTTAACGAAAAGAGGCGTGAAACCATGAAAGCTCTGCAGACGATTGTTACCATGCTGGTTATGGTCGGTGTGGTCATGATGTCTGGCACGGCTTCCGCTTCCAGCCTCGAGAACGACGTTGTTGCTTATGTCAACATCGAGCGTCAGGCTGCTGGTCTTGCGCCTGTTACCGTTGCCACGGACCTCCAGAATGCTTCCGCTATCCGCGCTCAGGAGGCAAGCGTCAAGTTTGCTCATCAGCGTCCGGACGGCAGCTCCGTCAAGACGGTCCTGAACGGTGCTTCTTACTCCTGGTTCGGTGAGAACCTCGCTGTGAGCCGCGTTGTTGACGCACAGAAGATGGTTCGCGCATGGATGGGGTCCCCCACGCATCGCGCCAACCTCCTTAACCGTCATTATACGCAGATTTCCGTTTCCTGCTTCCAGGGCAGCGATGGTCATTACTACTGGGCAATGGAGCTTTCCAGCAACGATTGATACCAGAGGAACCGACGGGAATTCAAAACCTTTTGGGTTGCGTATGCAGCCCATTTTTTTGTGCGTTTTTACAAAATATCGAACAAATGTTGCATTTGCAGAACGTATGTAGTATTATTGTGGAAGGGAATTTCGTTGTGTTTGGGGGGGAAAGCGAAGGAGGAATAAATATGGAACCGAAATATCTGCCAGCGGAGCGGGACGTGCTGGCCATCCTGCCGGAGATCGGCGCCAGCGGGGAGAATGGGACGCGCATCGTCGTGCAAAACGGAAGCCTGTGGCTCCCCCATGTGGTGCGCTATGTGCTGAACATGTATGCAGCGCGTCACGGCATGAGCCTGACGCTCCTAGGGAAACTTGGAAAGCTCGGGGGAGGCTGCCGTATCCGTCCCCGGAACGGGCGACGCAACCGGATCCTCGTCATCGAGCCCTGGCTCGTGCTGGTGCCGACCCAGGTGCGAAGGGGGAAGATCGCCCGGGGGACCCTGGCCTATATCAATGGGAGCCGGCGGACGCGCGTCGAGCCGCTGACGGATGCCGGGAGCGGGGCGAAGAGCCGCATCCACCTTTTGGACGGCACGGCGGTGGACTCCCTGTGGACGGAAGCGGTCAATGGGGCGCGGCTGGAGGAGGGCCGTTCCTTCTACGCCGACGCCCTGCTTTCCCTCTCCGCCCGGATCCGGGAAGAGGAGCAGGCCTATATAAATTTCTAAAATCTTCTCCTGCTGGTTGCCTTTCGCCAGCCCTCTTGCATGTCTAGGGGTGTAAGGAGGAGCGAGAGAAAAGGCAAGACCAGAAGAAAGGAGAATGCAATATGGCAACGGTACAATCTACAAAGCTCATCCTGAAGATCGTGGCGGGAAAGACGTCCACGGGGGCACAGTCCTACGTGCAGCGGACGTTTGCGAACATCACGCCCACCCTCAGCGATGAGGAGCTCTACGCCATCGGCTCGAAGCTCGGTGCCCTGCAGGCAGGCCTCGTGAGCGAGGTCCGCCGCCAGGATGTGAAAGCCCTTGGCGAGACCGCCTAAAGACGCTGACAGCGGAAAACTCTAGTATAGGAAAGGAAGGATACTCATGGCAAAGACACTCAAAATGGTGCTGACGCTCGCAGAGAGCAAGACGACGACCCTCTCCCTGGCGAACCCGAAGGAGGGACTCGCCAAAGACGAGGTCATGGCAGTCCTCAGCGAGATCATCGAGAAGAAGGCCCTGACGGTGAATGGCATGAACCCGACGGCCGTGAAGGAAGTCTACATCCAGAACGTGGAAGAACAGGCCCTTGCCTGACCCTCTTTCGCTCCTCCTGCCTCCCATTTGGGAGGCTTTTTTTTGTGGGAAAATTGCGGTATAATACGAGAATAAAGACGTATGAGAAGGGCGGGTGTCCAAGCTGCTTCAGGAAGAAAAGGTGAAAAAGGCCCTAGCGGCCATCGAGGCGTGCTGCGGGCACTGTGCCTATTGCTCGCCGGATTGCCCCGTATTCATCGCGCGGTGCGCCATGGAGGGGCTGCTCTACGATATGGAGCAGACCCAGGGGCAGGAATCCGAAGAAAAGGAGAACATGGAATGAATATACTTGTGACAGGCGGAGCGGGCTTCATCGGCTCCCATCTCGTGCCGCTTCTTCTGGCGGAGGGAAATGAGGTGACGGTGCTGGATAACCTTTCCTCCGGGAAGCGGGAAAATGTGCCGGAGGGCGCGGCCTTCCTCGAGCTCGATATGCGGGACGAGAAGGCGGCGACGGAGATGGCGAAGGGCTATGACGCCATCGTGCACCTGGCGGCCCAGACCACCGTCGCCTCCTCCCTGAAGGACCCCCGCTTCGATGCGGACGAAAATATCATGGGGCTCCTGAATGTGCTGGAGGCAGCGAAGAAGGGGGGCTCTCGGGTCATATTCGCCTCCTCGGCTGCCACCTATGGGGATGCGGACTTGGAGGAGCTCCCCCTGGAGGAGGACCTCGTGCAGCAGCCCCTCTCCTTCTACGGCCTCACGAAGACCATGGGGGAGCGCTACCTGGAGCTCTATGGGGAGGCCTTTGGCCTCGGCTACGCCATCCTGCGCTTTTCCAATGTCTACGGGGAGCGGCAGGGGGACGGCGGCGAGGGCGGCGTCATCAGCATATTCACCCGCCTCGTAGCGAAGGGGGAGCCCATCACCATCCACGGGGATGGCTACCAGACCCGGGACTTCATCTATGCCGGAGACATCGCCCGGGGTATCTGGGCGGCGGCGCAGGAGGAGGAGAACCTCGTCTGCAATCTCTCCTCCCAGACGGAAAAGAGCCTCCTGGAGCTCACGGAGCTCCTCGGAAAGGCCGCAGGCAGGACCCTTGAGCCCCGCTTCGACGCGCCCCGGAAGGGTGATATCTATCGCTCCTCCCTGTCGAACGCCCGGGCGGCGCGCCTCCTCGACTGGAAGCCCGCCGTCCCGCTCGCCGAAGGGATCCGGCGGGTCTACGAGTGGCAGAGGGAGCTTGTGACAAAATAAACGGCCCGGGTGTCTCTAGCCCGTGGATCGGCCTGAAAAGAGCCGCGGTCCTGCGCCTTGCGGTACACGCCGCGGACTTTTTGGGGAAGAAAAGTGAGAAGCTAGGACATTTCTCGCCTTTCTTTCTATTTTTCTTGCAGGATTTTAGCCTATCGTGCTAGAATAAGAACTGGTAAGAGAAGTGTACCCGCTCTACAGCAGAGGAAGGCGATTTTGTGGACGATAGACCTGTGATGCTCCTGGCAAGCGACGTGGAAAGCGAGCGCGAGACCCTTGCCAGCATCTTTCAGGACAACTTCATCATACGGGAAGCCTCCAGTGGCAAGGAGGCTATTTCCGTTGCCCAGGAAGGGAATATCTCCATCATCCTGCTTCGCTTTCCCATGGAGGACATAGGTGGCCCGGAGATCCTCACCACATTCAAAAAGGATCCGATGGTCCAGGACGTCCCCGTCATCGCCCTCGATATCCCCGACAAGCCCGGCTGTGCCGAGCGGGTCGTGGAGCTCGGGGCGGCGGACTTCCTCCGGCCGCCCTATCCGCCGGCTCTCGCCAGGATCCGTGTGCGCAATGTCATGGCCAATACGGAAAATGAATGGCGAAAGCTGGAGCAGCGGGCAAAGGATCAGCAGATCGTCGAGATGAACCGCTACATCGAGCGGGACTCCCTGACGGGCATCCTGAACCGGGAGACCTTTTACCGCCGGGTTGCCACCCTCATGCAGACGAACTCCACGACAGAATACTGCATCATCTACCTCAATATCAATTTCTTCAAGGTCATCAATGACCAGTACCGGGTGGAGATGGGCGACCTCGTCCTGAAGACCTCGGCGGCCTACTTCAAGAGCGTCGTGGGGGACGATGGCTATGCGGCCCGCATCGAGGCGGATCGCTTCGCCCTGTGCGTACCGAAGGATTCCATCGAGATGGATAGCTTCATCGCCGGCATCGATGGCATATTGGAGGGCCTCTCCGTCCCCCACAACATCCGCTTCTACGCGGGCATCTATCCGGTGGAGAATGCTTTCCTCCCCGTGGATCAGATGTGCGACCGGGCCCACATGGCGCTGAACCAGGTCAAGGGCAACTACCTCCAGCGCTATGCCTACTACGACAAGAGCATGCGAGACACCATGTTCGAGGAGCAGATGATCACCCGCGACATGGAGTATGCCCTGGCCCATCGCCAGTTCCATGTATACCTCCAGCCCATCTACAACCTCCACACGAACCACATCGTCAGCGCCGAGGCCCTCGTGCGCTGGATCCACCCGGAAAAGGGCATGATATCGCCGGGCAAGTTCATCCCCATCTTCGAGCAGAATGGCTTCATCACCCATCTGGATCGCTTCATCTGGGAGGAGGTCTGCCGGACGCTCCACGACTTCCGCCAGGAGTACGGCACCGTCGTCCCCGTGTCCGTGAACCTCTCCCGGGTGGACTTCTACCAGGCGGATCTCATGGACTTCCTGCTGGGGCTCGTCCATCGCTACGGCCTCCAGCCCAGGGATCTGAAGCTGGAGGTCACGGAGAGCGCCTACACGGAGAACCCGCGCCAGATTATGGAGATTGTCCGCCAGTTCCGCCACCATGGCTTCCTCGTCCTCATGGACGACTTTGGCAGTGGCTACTCGTCGCTGAACATGCTGAAGGAGCTGCCCGTCGACATCCTGAAGATCGACATGGCCTTCGTCCGAAACATAGAAAAGGGGCGGCGCGCCCGCATCATCCTCGCCAGCATCGTGCAGATGGCGAAGCGCCTCGGCATGGACATCGTGGTGGAGGGCGTCGAGACGAAGGAGCAGATCGACTATCTGGACAGCGTCGGCTGCGAGGATATCCAGGGCTACTATTTCTCAAAGCCCCTGCCCCGCCAGGAGTACGTGGAAAAGCTCGCGGCGGACGTAAAGGCCCAGAAAGAGGAGCAGGAGGAGAAGCAGAAATCGTGAAGAGCCCAGCCGTGATCTTCGATATGGACGGCGTCATCATCGACAGCGAGCCGCTCCACGCCCGGGTGAAGCTCGCCGTCTTCCGTCACTTTGACCTGCCCTTCCAGGAGGAGGAGCTCGCCTCCTACGTGGGCCGCACTAGCAAGGAAATGTTCGGCGAGGTCCTCGCCCGGGAGGGCCGCAGGGATATCCCCCTGGAGGAAATCGTCCGGTACAAGCACGAGGCCTATCTATCGGAGCTCAGGGCCGGGGATGTGCCAGTGGTGGAGGGGACGATCCCCCTCATCCGGCGGCTCCATCGGGAGGGTCGGAAGCTCGCCCTTGCCACCTCCTCCTGGGAGAAGGTGATGGAGGCGGTGCTGGACCGCTTCGACCTACGCCCCTGCTTCACCTCGGTGCTGTCGGGCTCCACGCTCCCAAAGAGCAAGCCGGACCCCGCCATCTATACCCTCTCGGCAGAGCGCCTCGGGGTGAAGCCCGCGGACTGCACCGTCATCGAGGACTCGACAAGCGGCATCCTCGCCGCCAAACGAGCCGGCATGCACGTCATCGCCTACCGCAATCCAAACTCCGGCCATCAGGATCTGACGCTGGCCGATAGGGTCGTAGACTCCATGACGGAGCTGTAAGAGAATAGAAGTGGCTGAGATAAAAAAGCATCTCAGCCACTTTTTATGCTATTCGGTACTGCCAGCACCAAGACTCCCGACCACGCGCGAGATTCTTGGCACGTCAATGAGCTTGTTTACATCCGCCTCGGAGACTCCCTCCGTCGCGCCTTCGGTGCGCCACCTCCCTCGAGAGGGAGGCAAGCAAGTCTCCTATGCTTGCAATGGATGGCAGCTGCGCACAAACTCTTGCAACCCGCCTGCTTTTCTCTATCATATCCTTTCATTGCAAGCCGCTGAGTCTAGCCTCGTCCCCCTCCCGAGGGGGATGGCCCGATAGGGTCAGGGGGAGTCTGCGAGGAAGCTGTAAAAAGACCTGAGGGACGGGGTCATACCTCCTCTGCTGGAGCCTCTGGATTCTTTACGATGGTGGGGTCCCTGTGATACACCTCCGCCTTCTGGATCAGGAGCTTCAGCCGCTCGATATTCTTCTTGTGGAGGTCGATGGCAAAGCCGATGCGGATATGCTCCTCCTCCGTGAACTCCGGATTCTTGTAGGCGGCCTCGATGCGCGTGAGACGCGCCTCCACATCCCGCAGCTCATCCTGGAGGGGCCGGACATGCTCCAGGGCAAAGCCGTAGACGGAGCGGATCTGATCCTCCACGTACTGGGCGTAGCCCCGCTCCGCGGACTGCTTCTCCAGCCACAATGCCACATGGTAAATGATATCGTAGGGGCTCTCGCCGCTATGGATCATATCGAGGATCTCCATCTTGATGAGCTGCTCTTTGCCATGGGGCTGCTCGATGGCAGCCTTCTTCGCCTGTTCGTCGTTTTCCATACATTCACCTTCTATTCTATACTGCCTTTAGTATAGAATAGTTTTTTTTATATTTGCTGAAATAAAAAAGAGGCTTCGCAAAATCGCGAAGTCCCTTTTGCATGAGACTATATCATCAGTTGGCGGCGGGTTCCAGCTTGCCCTCGAGGTCGTGATCCGTCATGGCGCAGACCGCGCTGTCGCTCCAGACATTTTCCGCCGTCTCGATCATGTCGATGATGGTGTAGATGGGAAGGATGATACCCATGAGGCCGATGGGGGCCCCGATGGAGCTCATGAGGGAGAGCGTCAGGAAATAGCAGCCCATGGGGACGCCCGCGTTGCCGATGGCGGCGACCACGGCGATAAAGAGCCAGGTGATCATGGTGCCGAGCGACAGGTCATAGCCCGCGTTCTGCATGATGAAGAGGCTCGTGACCAGGATGAAGGCGGCGCAGCCATTCATGTTGATGGTGGTGCATATCGGCAGCACGAAGCGGGAGACCCGGGGATTGACCCCGAGGCGCGTCTCCGAGGAGGCCAGCGTCACCGGGAGCGTGCCCGCGCTGCTCTTCGTGAAGAGGGCCACGGCCACGGCCGGCGCCATCTTCTGGAAGACGTGGAGGGGATTGAGCCCCCTGAGCAGCAAGAAGAGCGGGATGACGATGAAGAACTGGATGACATTGCCCCCGAGGACGACGAGGGTGTACTTGCCGAGAGCGCCCACGATGACGCCCGCCTCGATCTGGGAGGAGAGCTGGGCGGCGAAGGCCAGGATGCCCGCCGGCAGCACGTAGAGGAGCGCGCGGATGAGGGTGAAGAGCAGCTCCTGGAGACCGTGGAGCCCCTTCAGGAGCACCGCCCGGTTCTCCGTCTTCGGCATGAAGGCGAGGGCGAGGCCCACGGCTGCTGCGATGAGCATGACGGAGAGCACATTGCCCGCCAGGAAGGGCTGGAGGATGTTGTTCGGGATGACCGTCAGGAAGTGGTCATAGTAGGAGAGGCTCCCCAGTTTGTCCGCCGGGACGGCCGAGGTGCCGGAGAGCGCCAGATCCGCCGGCAGGCTCTCCGGAGCGATCCAGAGGAAGAGGGCGAGGGCCACCGCCGCGGCGGAAATCGTCGTGGCGAGGGTGTACGTCACCGCATGGGCGAAGATCTTTTTCGTGTCCTCCTTCGCGCCGAGGGCCGCCAGCGTCGTGATGACGGCGAGGGCGATGGTGGGCACGGCGATGAACTGGAAGAGCCGAGTGAAGACGGTGGCGATGAAGTTAAAGAGCTCATTGAGCGCCCCGATCTGCAGCCAGCCGAGGATGGCGCCGAGGATGAGGGCACCGAACCACAGAAGCATCTGCTTCGTGCTCTGGCCCGGATGATTCTTCAGCGCCGCCTCCCGGGCGCTTTCCACATTATCCTGTGTTTGCATAGAAATCCCTTCTTTCGATAGAGGTGAAACAGGTAAATTCATATCTGTGAAATATGTTTTATAGTATACGAGTGTGGGGGCAGCTTGTCAAGGGTGAAATGCACGAAATTGCGAGGATACATTAAAAAAATTTCAAAAAGAAAGAGGATTTTCAGGAAGTGCGGCGAATTACCTAAATGAATAGGACTTTACAGTTTTACAGAAAGCAGACCGACGCTCTCGCCGTAAAGTTTATGGGAAACGGTTCGTTTCCTGAAATTTTCGCAAAGCTTGCCGCAAACGTGGCATATTTATACAAAATAGAAGCAAGTATCAAGGAATTCGATGGGGAACCCATCGGGGTAGAAGAGGTGTCAGATGCAAGGAAATCGAACGATTTTCGTCGCTACCATGACCATCATCCTAAGCTTCGTCCTGTCCACCCTCGTCTCGCTGTATTCTCTCAACAGCGTGTCGGAGGACAACAAGAAGCAGATCGTCATGCTGGCGGCGGCCCGGATCCACGACACGATCCGCGGCAGGCTCCAGGAGCCCATCATGGTGTCGAATGCCATGGCAGGAGATGTGTTCCTCGTCGATGCGCTGCAGCACGAGGGGGAGCGGAGCGAAGCGGAGAATGTCGCCCTATTCTCCCGCTATCTGGAGCTCCTGCGCACGAGCCTCCGCTATGAGACGGCCTTCGTCGTCTCCTCGGACTCGAAGCGCTACTACACCTACAAGGGGCTCAACAAGATCGTGGACCCGGACCATGATGACCACGATATCTGGTACTCCTCCTTCCTGGCCATGCGGAAGCCCTATGACCTCATCGTGGACACGGACGAGGTCAATGGAAAGGACTGGACGGTATTCGTGAACCACCGGGTGGAGGATGGTAGCGGCCGCCTCCTGGGCGTCGTCGGCGTGGGCGTGAAGATGACGAACTTCCAGAGCCTCTTTGACGACTACGAGAAGCGCTACGATGTCAAGATCAATGTGGTGGATGAAAACGGCGTCATCCAGGCGGATACGGACACGGAAAAGCTCACCTCCGCAAAGCTGGAGCAGGTGAAGCTCGCCAAGGACTCGCCGGACGAGTATTTCTACCAGATGACGGATGACAAGGAAATCGTCGTGACGAAGTACATCGAGAACCGGGATTGGTACCTCGTGGTGCGCAGCGACGCCCATCTTGCCATTTCCCAGTACTCGGATATCCTCCTGCGGAATGGCATCGTGTGCGCCATCGCGCTCCTCCTGGTGCTGGGGGCCTCCCGGCTGACGGTGCAGCACATGAACCACCTCATCAACGAGTCCATCCGGGACAAGCTCACCCGCCTCTACAACCGCCGGGCCTATGACGATGACCTGGAGACGCTGCGGCGGGAGAAGAGCGAGGCGGTATTCGTCTACATCATGGCGGACATCAACAACCTGAAGCACTGCAACGACACCTACGGCCACGCGGCGGGCGACGAGCTCATCCAGGGGGCGGCGGAGTGCCTGCGGACGGTCTTTAGCCCCTATGGTCGCGTCTACCGCATCGGCGGCGACGAGTTCGCGGCCCTCATCCACGCCACGCCGGAGGCCCTGGAGGAGGCGCGGAAGGAGTTCAAGCACTGCGTGGAGAACTGGCGGGGCAAGCTGGTGGAGGAGATGTCCATCTCCATCGGCTACGCCTCTCGGGATGAGTTCCCCTACGCCACCACCTCGGAGCTGGCGGCCACAGCGGACACCCGCATGTATGAGGAAAAGGTGGCCTACAAGCAGAAGGAACGAAATCTGGACAGGTAACCATCCGCAAAGACAGGGAAAGACAGGGGCTGTGTCGCACGGAAGATTCCATGCGATGCAGCCCTTTTCATGCGAGTAGCGAAGACACCCTCCCAACGCTTCACGGGGTTGCGAGAGCTACTTGCTTTTCTTTCGCTTAATTTACCGCCCGACCTTCAAAACGCACTTGCTGACCTGTCCAATCGGCAAAGCCGATTGGCTCACAGGTCGCACGCGAAAACGTCCCAAGAGCTAAAAGCGATTGGCTGACGTTGACCGCCCGTTTGAACGGTGAATTCCGGGCGGAGGGCGAAAGAAAAGCAAGCTTGACGCTCTCTCCACAACGCTACGCTTATGGGAGGGTGTCTTCGCAAGATACGATGCGTTTTTGTTCTAAGCCACGTAGACGTGGAGCATCTCCTTTCTTTTGCGTGGCAAGGGCGTTTGTAGTATACTTGAGAGAGCATTTATGGGAAGGCTTTTATCAGAAGGAAGGAATGCCTCATGCGTCTTGAGATTTTGCAATTCCTGCGAAATGCCGCTGGCTCCTACTGCTCCGGCGAGGAGATCGCCCGGGCTCTCGGCGTCTCCCGCACGGCGGTGTGGAAGCACATCAAGGAGCTTCGGGCGGCGGGCTACGACATCGACAGCCAATCCAGGAGCGGCTATGCCCTCCGTGAGGCGCCGGATAGGCTTCTTGCGGCGGAGATAGAGGACGATCTCGGGACGAAGGTCATCGGCCGGCGCATCGACAGCCACGAGACCATCGACTCCACGAACCTCGAGGCGAAGCGCATCGCAGCAGAGGATGCCCCGGACGGCACCGTGGTGGTGGCGGAGGAGCAGGGCGTGGGCCGGGGCCGGCTCTCCCGCCCCTTCTTCTCCCCGCCGGGCAAGGGGATCTGGTTCTCCGTGCTGCTGCGACCGGACTTCCTGCTGCCCCAGGAGGCGCCGAAGTTCACGCTGCTGGCGGCGGTGGCGGTGGCAAGGGCCATGAAGGAGTTCCGCCTCCAGCCCGCCATCAAGTGGCCGAACGATCTCCTCTATAAAGGAAAGAAGCTCGTGGGCATCCTGACGGAGATGAGCGCGGAGCTGGACCGCATCGGCTACATCGTCATCGGCACGGGCATCAATGTGAACATCGCCGAGGAGGAGTTCCCGGAGGAGCTGCGGCCTGTCGCTACCTCGCTATCCATCATGAAGGGGGAGAAGCTCCCCCGGGTGAAGTTCCTCCAGGCGGTGCTCCGGGCCATGGACGACCTCTACGGCAAGGTGCGACAGCAGGGCTTCGCCCCGGTTCTGGCGGAGTGGCGGGAGTACACCATCACCCTCGGCCAGGAGGTCCATGTCATCGGCGCCCGGGAAGGGGTGGACTCCTTCGATGGCGTCGCAAAGGACATCGACGAGGACGGGGCGCTTCTCGTGGAGACGGAGAAGGACGGAGAAAAACAGCTCCGCCGCGTGGTGGCAGGGGACGTGTCCATCCGAAAAAAGGCATAGAAAAAGGGAGCTTCTGCGCGGGAAGCTCCCTTTTTCTATGGGCGGTTCATTCGCCCAGCGGGCAGGAGTGGGCCTCGCCGCCTCGCTCTGCTGTGTGCTTTCCCTCGAAGAGGGTCTGGCTCACCCGGCGCATGAGCTCGTCCTCCTCGGCGGCTGCGCTGAAGACGACCTCCTTGCCTGGCTCCGGGACCTCGCCTGCGAGAGGCGTGATGGCGAGCTGGAGCCGATGGGCCTTGTCCTTCCGGAAGGAGTAGCTCATCCGCGTGGCGAGCCACTCGGTGATCATCTCGATGTTTTGGAAGGAAGCGTTTTTGTTGTAGTCCTTGTAGACCTCCGCCGCAATCTTCGCAGCCCGCTTTTTGTCCTCCGTAGCACCTAGAATCGAGAATTCCGTCCGGCCTTCTTCTGTTAGAAGTCTGGTAATGATGTATAGCATGGTCTTTTCCTTTCTGCTAAAAATATAGCCCGTCCCCCAACCGCATAACATCTTTCTCGCAGACTCCCCCTTGCCCTGCGGGCATTCCCCCTCGGGAGGGGGACGAGGCAAGGCTCAGGGGCTCGCAATGGATGGATACGCAGGGGAAAGCAGGCAGGCTGCGGGAGCTCATGGGAAGCTGCAATCCATTGCGACCGTGGGAGCCTTGCCTCGCCTCCCTCTAGAGGGAGGTGGCACGCCGTAGGCGTGACGGAGGGAGTCTCCGGGACGGATGCAAGCAGCATGATGGACGTGCCAAGAATCTAGCGAGAGGTGGCAAGCGAAGTGCATCGGGTGGAGTCTTGATGCTGGCAGGTTCGGCTTGGCATCACCGTCAGCCAAGAAAAAAGCCCCCGCTAGCTGCGAGGGCTCATATATTCGAAGTGGTGACCCAGGAGGGATTCGAACCCCCGACCCTTTGATTCGTAGTCAAATACTCTAATCCAGCTGAGCTACTGAGTCATCGCTGAATGCTGCCTTCCAGTCCGAGGGGCTGATTGCCCCTGGAGGGAAGACGCACAATCAACGTATACTATCTTACCATTTTGCCCCGCCCCCTGTCAAGAAGAATTTTCCCCGCGCCCCTATCTTCATTGACTTCTATTTCTGACTCTGCTAATATGAGAGACTAGGAAGCTAGCGGGCGAAGTCTGCCCTCTTGCATGAATACTACAGGATTATGAGCGAGGGAACTCGTCCTGATATAGAGGAAACCATCCTGATTTTATAAGGAGTGATTCGGTTGCTGGGATTTCTCAAGCGATTTTTGGGAGACAACAACGATAAGGAAATCAAGCGCTACCGCGCTGTGGTGGAGAAGATAAACGCCCTGGAGCCCGAGATGCAGGGCCTCACCGACGACAAGCTGACGGGAAAGACCGCCGTCTTCCGGGAGCGCCTCGAGAAGGGGGAGACCCTCGATGACATCCTGCCGGAGGCCTTTGCCGTCGTGCGGGAGGGCTCCCGGCGTGTTCTTGGCATGCGCCACTTTGACGTGCAGCTCATCGGCGGCATGTGCCTCCACGAGGGCCGCATCGCCGAGATGCGCACGGGCGAAGGCAAGACCCTGGTGGCGACGACCGCCGTCTACCTCAATGCCCTGACGGGCAAGGGCGTCCACGTGGTCACCGTCAACGACTACCTGGCTCGCCGCGACATGGAGGAAATGGGAAAGCTCTACCGCTACCTCGGCCTCACCGTGGGCCTCGTGGTCCACGACATGGACTTTCCGGAGCGCAAGTTCGCCTACAGCCGGGACGTCACCTTCGGTACGAACAACGAGTTCGGCTTTGACTACCTGCGCGACAACATGGTCATCAGCGTGGAGCAGATGGTCCAGCGGCCGCTGCACTACGCCATCGTGGACGAGGTGGACTCCATCCTCATCGACGAGGCCCGTACGCCGCTCATCATCTCGGGCCCCGGCGCCAAGTCCACGGAGATGTACGCCGTCATGGCGAACGCCGTGAAGGGCCTCCGGGAGGGCATCGACTACACGGTGGACGAAAAGCAGAAGACCGTGGCGGCGGCGGACGCCGTCGTGCCGAAAATCGAGAAGATCCTCGGCATCCAGAACCTCTACGCGCCCGAAAACATCGAGCTCTCCCACTGCTTCACGGCAGCGCTGCGGGCCAAGGCCCTCATGCACCGGGATCGGGACTACGTGGTGAAGAACGGCGAGATCGTCATCGTGGACGAGTTCACGGGCCGCCTCATGGAGGGCCGCCGCTACTCCGACGGCCTCCACCAGGCCATCGAGGCGAAGGAGGGCGTCAAGATCCAGCGGGAGAGCCAGACGCTGGCCACCATCACCTTCCAGAACTATTTCCGCATGTACGAGAAGCTCTCGGGCATGACGGGCACGGCAAAGACGGAAGAGGACGAGTTCCTAAAGATCTACAACCTCCCCGTCATCGTGGTCCCGACGAACAAGCCCGTCCAGCGCATCGACCACCCGGACCTCATCTTCAAGACGAAGCGGGCCAAGTACAAGGCCGTGGGCGTCTTTGTCCAGGACCTCTACCGGAAAAAGCAGCCCTGCCTCATCGGCACAACCTCCATCACCCAGTCGGAGGAGCTCTCCGCCATCCTCAAGAAGCTGGGCATCCCCCACAACGTGCTGAACGCGAAGTTCCACGAGAAGGAAGCGGAAATCATCGCCAACGCCGGCCAGATGGGGGCCGTGACCATCGCCACCAACATGGCGGGCCGCGGCACGGACATCAAGCTCGGCGAGGGCGTGGCGGAGCTCGGCGGCCTCTACATCGTGGGCACGGAGCGCCATGAGAGCCGCCGCATCGACAACCAGCTCCGGGGCCGTGCCGGCCGTCAGGGCGACCCGGGCGCGTCCCGCTTCTTCCTGTCCCTGGAGGACGACCTCATGCGCCTCTTTGCCTCCGACCGCATCGCGGGCATCATGGACAAGCTGGGCATGGAGGAGGACGAGCCCATCGAGCATCGCCTCATCACCAACTCCATCGAGCACGCCCAGAAGAAGGTGGAGGCGCGGAACTTCGACATCCGCAAGCACGTCCTCGAGTACGACGATGTCATGAACCAGCAGCGCGAGGTCATCTACGGCGAGCGCCGCAAGATCCTCCTGGGGGAGAATCTCCGGGAGAACATCATGGGCATGGTGAACCATATCATCAAGGCGGAGATGAACCAGTACGCCAACGAGAAGCTCTATCCGGAGGAGTGGGACCTCGACGGCCTCATCGGCGACGCGGAGAAGATCTACGCGCCCCAGGGCCGCCTGACGAAGGAAAAGCTCTCGGAGATGAGCCGGGACGACCTCAAGGAGGCCCTCGAGGGCCTCGCGGAGGAGGGCTACAAGAATCGCGAGCTCCTCTTCGGCGAGGAGAACATGCGGGAGCTGGAGAAGGTCGTCATGCTCCGCGTGGTGGACAAGAAGTGGATGGAGCACCTCGACCACATGGACATGCTCCGGGACGGCATCAACCTCCGGGCCTACGGCCAGCGCAATCCGCTGGTGGAGTACAAGATCGAGGCCCTCGACATGTTCGAGGAGATGGAGGCCCAGATCCAGGACGAAATCGCCTCCCTCATGTACCACGTGAGCATCGTGACGCCCGGCGGCCAGGCCCCCCAGGGCCAGGCTCAGCCCACGGAGGGCGAGCGTGCCCGGGCCGAGGCGGCCATCGCGCGGGAGAAGAGCCAGCTCACGGATCGCCTCTCAAACGCCATGGCCTCCCACGGAGACGAGCACAGCGCGGCAGAGGCCAAGAAGAAGCCGGTCCGCGCCGACGGCAAGCCCGTAGGCCGCAACGACCCCTGCCCCTGCGGCAGCGGCAAAAAGTACAAGAACTGCTGCGGGCGCAATGAATAATTCAGGTGGAACGTCAGAGACGTATGGGCAAGATGACCGTTGCGGTCCATTGCGAGTGCAGGAGACTTGCTTGCCTCCCCCTAGAGGGAGGTGGCGCGCGCAGCGCGTCGGAGGGAGTCTTGAGGCTGACGACAGCTTATCTTGCACGTCCATCATTCGTGTGTCAGCTCCCTCGCAGACTCCCCCTGACCCTATCGGGCCATCCCCCTCTAGAGGGGGACGAGGCTAGACTCAGAGGCTCGCAATGGGAGGTATGACTTGCTGGAAAGGCAGGCTCTTTTGCACATCCAGCAGGCAAGGCGTACGGAATAGCTGATTGTCACAATCCATTGCAAGCGCAGGAGCCTTGCTTGCCTCCCTCTAGAGGGAGGTGGCACGCCGAAGGCGTGACGGAGGGAGTCTCCGAGGCGGATGCAAACAGGCTGATGGACGTGCCAAGAACCACGCGCGAGGTGGCATGTACAGCGCGTGGCCAGGAGTCCTGATGCTGAGTGACGTTTTGTAGGAAAGGAATAGAATGCTAGAAGAATTGAAGCCGCGGCTTACGGAGCTTTCGGGGAAGCTGGACGAGATGGAGACGTCTCTCGAGGTGCCCTCGAAGGAATCGAAGATCGCGGAGCTGGAATACAAGATGGGAGAGCCCACCTTCTGGGACGACGCCGAGGCGGCGCAGAAGATCAACCAGGAGCTCGCCTCCCTCAAGGGGAGCGTTGACAAATACAAGGCGCTCCGGGAAAAGTACGACGACGCCCAGACCCTTTGGGAAATGGCCACGGAGGAGAATGACACATCCCTCGAGGACGACATCAAGGCCGACCTCGACGCCATCGCCGGCGGCCTCGAGGCCCTCCAGCTGGAGGTACTCCTCTCCGGGCCCTACGACTCCAACAACGCCATCCTCACCCTCCACGCCGGTGCCGGCGGCACAGAGGCCCAGGACTGGACCCAGATGCTTCTCAGGATGTACGGCCGCTGGGCCGAGCGCCACGGCTTCACCGTGGAGACGGCGGACCTCCTGCCCGGCGACGAGGCAGGTGTCAAGAGCGCCACGCTCTTCATCAAGGGCTACAATGCCTACGGCTTCCTGAAGTCCGAAAAGGGCGTCCATCGCCTCGTGCGCATCTCTCCCTTCGACGCCCAGGCCCGCCGCCACACCTCCTTTGCCGCCTGCGACATCATGCCGGAAATCGACGATAACGTGGAGGTGGACCTCAACATGAGCGATGTGCGCGTCGATACCTACCGCGCCTCCGGCGCCGGTGGCCAGCACATCAACAAGACCTCCTCCGCCGTCCGCATGACCCACCTGCCCACAGGCATCGTCGTTCAGTGCCAGAACGAGCGCTCCCAGCTCCAGAATAGGGAGCAGTGCCTCAAGATGCTCCGTGCCAAGCTCTTTGAGCTGGAGATGGAGAAGAAGGAGGCGGAGCTCGCCAAGCTCGAGGGCGACCAGCAGAAGATCGAGTGGGGCAGCCAGATCCGCTCCTACGTCTTCCAGCCCTACACCATGGTGAAGGACCATCGCACCGGCTGCGAGACGGGCAACGTCCAGGCCGTCATGGATGGGGAGCTCGATCCCTTCATCCGGGCCTTCCTCGCAGCGAAGGCGAACCACGAGCTCTAAGGGGAGAGACCCATGCTCAAGAAGCTGTTTGGCACCGTCCTCCTCCTGGCGCTCATCGCCGCCTTCTTTATCGAGTTCCTGCTCCCCACCTTTGCGGCGGGGGCGCTGAAGGCAAAGATCGTGAGCCGCCTCGCCACGGACGATGTGAATGTGACCATGGACGCGAGCCCCGAGTTCCTCATGGCCCTCGGCCACGCGGACCGGCTCGAGGTGGTGGCCCACCATGCCACGGTGGGCAGCGTCACGGTCCGGGAGCTCACCCTTTCGGGGGAGGGCGTGGACGTGGATGTGCCGGCGCTCTTTTCCGATGCCGGCATCCAGGTGCGCCGGGCGAAAAAGCTCACCCTGAAGGGCGTCATCGGCGAGGAGGAGCTTCGCCGGGCCCTGTCGGGGAAAGTGGACCGGCTGGAGAATATCAGCGTCTCCATCACGCCGGAGGGCATCCGCGCCGAGGCCAATGCGAAGGTCTTTGGCCGCACGGCGGACGTGGAGCTCGCCGGTGACATCGTGGAGGATGCCGGTGTCCTGTATTTCCACATGACCTCCCTTTCCCTCAAGAATACCATGCTCGGCACCGCAAAGCTCGGGGACATGTTCGGCGATGTGGAGCTCCTGGGGGCGGGGAAGCTGCCCTATGGCATGAAGATCACGAATGTGGAGCAGAAGGATGGGGTCGTCGTCCTGACGGCAGAGCGTCCCGCAAGTACGTGAAGGTGAAATCCATTGATGAAAAAATTTCGGTATAACATCCTCCTGGTCCTGATGATCTTCCTCGGGCTCCTCGGTGCGCTCGTCATCAACTTCGAGCGAAACGACGTGGAGCGGGCGACGCGTCAGATCGACCTCGCCATCGACTACGAGGGCCTCCTGGAGCTCGCCCAGCGGGAAGGTCTCCCCCCCGAGGAGGTCCTCCAGCAGGCAAAGGACGCGGGCATCACGTCGCTGGCCGTCTATGAGACCACCTTCAAGAAGCTCAATGAAAACGGCAAGGTCACGGCCATCCCCGGCAGCGAGCTCATCGCCCGCTACCACGGGGGCTCCCTCGATGCCGCCTGGGGCGCCCTCGTGGCGGACGGCACCATCAAGGGCGACGAGATCTACGTGGTCGGCCACGATGCCAGAACCTACGGCGAGGTGAAGGAGGACCTTTACCGCCGCCTGGGCGAGGCCCGGGTGCAGCCCCTCACCATCGGCGACACGGAGGTGCTCGCCGTCAAGGCCCACTATGAGTCCTTCCTGAAGATGAACCTCGGCATGCCCACGGACGAGATGGAGGCGGTGAACGCCGCCGGCTTCTACGTCCTGGCCCGTCCCAGCAACTACGAGGATGCAAGTCCTGAGGACGTGCAGGCGGTGTTTAGCCGCCTCGAGGGCGTAAGGATCTCGGAGATCGTATTCTCCGGCGCCCAGACCCTCGGCGCCCCGAAGGCCCTCCAGACCACCATCGACGAGATGAAGGCGCGGGATATAAACCTCGGCCTCATCGAGGCCACGACCCAGCTCCAGTTCTACAAGCAGGACGGCATGGAGGAGATCGCCAAGGGTCTCGGCTACGACCATGTGGCCCGCCTCTACGCCATCCCGAAGGACGAGCAGCCGAAGCTCAAGATCGCCGAGGCGGTGGAGCGCTGGTCCAATACGGACGAGGAGCGCAATATCCGCATCGACCT
>CAMCRT010000032.1 GCA_945877355.1 uncultured Mitsuokella sp.
GATATGCAGTTTTCAAAGAACTTTGGGTATTTTGCATGTGGGAAGTTTGAGTTATGACAAAAACTCCGATACGACACGCGAGTTCTATGCCATGGTGCAAAACAAATTCCATTATGCCATTACAGGCGAAACTGCTGCAGAAATTGTCTACCATCGCGCCGACCACACTAAGGCGCACATGGGGCTCACCACATGGAAAAATTCTCCTGAGGGGCGAATTCTCCTATCTGATGTCACCATAGCAAAGAACTATCTCAGTGCGAAGCAAATACGCCAGCTGGAACGTACCGTAACCGGGTTCTTTGACTATATCGAAGATCTCGTCGAACGAGAGAATACGTTTACCATGAAGGAGTTTGCCGCCTCTGTCAACGAGTTCCTACACTTTCGTCGCTACGAGGTTCTTCAGGACAAGGGGAAGATCTCGAGAAAACAGGCAGAGGAAAAAGCAAAGGAGGAATACCGTCTTTTCAATCCGTCACAGAAGATTCTATCGGATTTCGACAGACTGGTAGATAGGATGAATGAACGCCCCACTGATAACGAAAAGACTTAGGCGGCACCATGCCTGAGGATCTCCCCACTCCGGAGAAAAGCATCAAGCAGATAGAACGCACGAAGAAGGATCCCAGAGTTTTGATATTTGTACTGACGGCTGCCATTTTACATTCCTCCCTTTTTCTTTATTTTATTCTCCTATATACACGTTGTCACTAAAATAGGCATACGGAAGGCCCTCTGTCTTCGACAGGTGGCAGCCATTCCGTATGCCTTGTTTTGCTCCTCAAAAGCCGTTTTCTTCTGCGAGCTTTTTGAAGAAATATGCCGATTTTTTCAGGGATTTTTTCTGGGTCACGAGGTCGTCGATGGCGATGAGGCCGTAGCGGTTTTTATAGGCGTTCGACCAAGACCAGCAGTCGATGGGGGTCCATAGATGATAGCCGAAGCAGTTGGAGCCCTCCGCTATGCCCTTGTGGAGCTCCGCCAAATGCTCCTTGATGAAGTCAATGCGGTAGTCGTCGGCGATCTGGTCGTTTTCATCGCGGAACTTCTCCTCCCCCTCGACGCCCATGCCGTTTTCCGAGACGTACCAGGGGATGTTGCCGTAGTTATCCCGCACGTTGATGGCGATGTCGTAGAGGGCCTGGGGGTAGATTTCCCAGCCGCGATAGGGATTCATGCGACGGCCGGGCATCTCGTAGGGCTCGAAGTACTTTTCCGGCAGCCAGGTGTCAGCCGCAAGAGCAGTCTCCCGCGCCTTTGCCCGGAAGGGCTGGTAGAAGTTGACCCCGAGGAAGTCCACCGTATTCTCTTTGATAATCGCATCCTCCTCCGGGGTGCTCTCCCAGAGGACGCCGTCGGTGGCGAGAGTGCCCACCAGCTCCTTTGGGAAGGTGCCCCGCACGGCGGGATCCAGGAAGGAGCGGTTCTTGAAGGTCTCGGCGAACTGGGCGGCCCGCACATCCGCCTCCGCGTCGGAGCGGGGATAGGCGGGCGTCAGGTTGATGACGATGCCGATGCGGCCGCCCTGCTGCTTGCAGGTGGAGGCGCGGAAGGCTTCGATGGCCTTTGCCGACGCCAGATTAATGTTGTAAAGGGCCTGAAGGGCTTTTTTTCCGTCCACCTCCAGCGGGTAGTGGAACTCATAGAGGTACTCGCCCTCCACGATGACCATGGGCTCGTTGAAGGTTGTCCAGTCCTTCACCCGGTCGCCGAAGAGCTCGAAGCAGCGGGCGGCGAATTTGGCAAAGAGGTCTGCCACATGCTTCGATGTCCAGCCGCCGTATTTTTCCAGGAGCTCCACCGGCAGGTCGAAGTGGTGGAGATTCATGACGGGGCGGATGCCGTTTGCGAGGAAGCAGTCGATGACATTATTGTAGAAGCGGACGGCCTCGGAATCCGTCTCTGCCGTCTCGAAGTCGGCGATGAGGCGCGTCCACTGGATGGAGGTGCGAACGGACTGGAGCCCCGCCTCCTTCATGAGACGGATATCCGCCTCGTAGTCGTTGTAGAAGTTCGACGCCACATTGGGCCCCACCTGGTCGAAGAAGGCTTTTGGGTCCCTATCGTACCATTCATCAAAGACACTCTTGTGACGCTTGTGGAAGCGGCCCTCGGACTGGGGGCCGGAGGTGGCGGCTCCCCACCAGAAGCCCTTCGGAAATTCGTACTTCATGCCTTGCCTCCCCTGAGATCCTCATACATGTCCACCATGAGCTTTGCCATGTCCCGGACAGCCAGCGAGGTCATGAAGTGGTCCTGGGCATGGATGAGGAGGATGGATTTCTCGATGGAGCGGCCGTCGCATTCCTCGCTGATAAGGGAGGTCTGGATGTCGTGGGCCTCGCCGATTTCCTTGCCCGCCGCATCGATTTCCTTGCGGGCCTTTTCCACGTCGTGATCCTTGAAGAGCTGCTGCATGGCCTCGATGACCATGGAGCGGCCCGTACCCGAGTGGAGGATGAGCTGCATCGACTGCTCTACTGTCTTTTCGTCCATTATTCTTTCTCCTCTTCATCCTTCACCCGGTTCGCCGCAATGACGAAGGGCGCATAGATACAGATATCGACGGCGAGCCATAGGATTTGCAAAAGCCCGCCCATGATGGAGCCGGTGCCGATCATGCCCCCGAAGAACATGGGCATGGACCAGGGAACCACGTACTTGAATATGGGCACGATCCCGATGGAAATCACGAACCAGCCGATGACCGTATTGACGAGGGGCACGAGGATATAGGGGACGAGAAGCAGCGGATTCAAAACGATAGGAAGGCCGAAGGCGATAGGCTCCTGGATGTTGAAGAGCATTGCTGGGAAACTGACCTTCGACACGGCGCGCCAGCTGGCCCGCTTTGAAAAGAGGAAAATCGAGATGAGAAGCGCCAACGGATGGCCGAGGAAGGCCTCGAAGAAGCCGTTGCTGAAGATATAGGAGGCATCCCCTGCCTGGTTGGCCAGCTGGGCAGGCATGTAGACCATGTTCTGCACCGCCGCCGTGACGTTGTGTCCGTGGATGCCGAACCACCAGAAGAACCACACGATGCCCTGGTAGAGCAGCGAGAAACCGAGGCCCTGGGAGAAGCCCATGAGGGGCGCCTGGATGAGGGCATAGATGAGGTCATTGAGGGCCTTGCTGCCGAGGAAGTCCATGACCTCCAGGAATGTGGCAAACACAGTGAATACGCCGAGGGTCAGGAGCACCGGGATGAGCACGGCAAAGGACTTTGCCACGGCCGGCGGCACCGTGTCCGGCATCTTGATGCGGAGCTTCTCCGACTGGGAGAGCTTGATAAAGATCCAGGAGGCGACCGTCGCCACGATAACGGAGGTCAGGACCGCCTTGTTGCCAAAGTAGCCCATGTCGAAGCCCGCGAGCTTCGACCCCTCCATCACGATCTGCTGGGGCGTGACGATGATGAAGGCGCCAAGGGCCGTGAGGGCCGTCGAGAAGGGATCTCCCTTCCAGATCATGCCAAGGCGATAGGAAAAGGCGGTGACGAGGAGCAGCGAGAAAATTCCGAAGCCCACAGTGACGACCTTGTTGCAGAGGGACTGGATGATCTGCATCGTCTGCACGAAAACCGAGGCCTTGTAGGCATCGCTCGTGGGGTCGAGCCCCGTGATGATCTCTCCGAGGCCCAGGCCGTCGGGGCCCATGACGGTGCCCCATGGGTCCAGAAGGACCCACTCGATGATGCCGAAGAACGAGCCCACGATGATGAAGGGCAAGAGCATCGAGAAGGCGTCCCGTATGGCGAGCAGATATTTGTTGCCCGAGATTTTCGCGGCAACGGGCATCATGACGCCCTCGAATTTTTCTACGATGGAATTCATACGCGTCCTCCTTGTCACGCGCCTCTTGGGCTCTTAGCCCTCCATCATTTTCATGGCCTTGGCGAGCACCTTGTCACCGCGGATCATGCCATAGTCCCGCATGTCGATGACATCGACGGGGCACTTGCCTGCGACGACCTTCTCCACATCGCCCTTCATGTGGCGGATCTGGGGTCCCAGCAGCACCACATCGGCTTCGTCCGCCTTCTGGTCGAGCACTTCGACAGAGAAGGCTTCGATGTTGGCATCGATGTTTTCCTTCTTTGCCGCCTCCTGCATCTTCTTCACAAGGATCGACGTGGACATGCCGGCATTGCAGACGAGATAAATGTTTTTCATGATGAGTTCCTCCTCTAGCTACATCCTGCGGCGGCAATCCGCCGCTCTTATTTGGTTGTACATAGTATAGCATTCCCTGATTCTTTTGTCAATAAAAGTTATGTCTTTTGTTTTATAAATAGTTATCTATAAAAGAAATGCACTACTTTTTACAAAGTAGTGCATTTTGAAAAATCGTACCGATGCTCTATTCTCTTTTTTCGAGCTTCCCTTCCCTGCGGCAGCCCGCTTAGCGCAGGCTGACCACACGGAAGGTCTGCTTGTCGCCACGGTGATGGGCCCTGGAGTACTCGAAGGCGCGGCCATCGTCCAGGAAGGCCACCTGCTCGATTTCGAGGATGGGAAGCGTCCCATGAGGGATCTGCAGGAGCTTTTCCTCCTCCTCCGTGGGCAGGAGAGCGCGGATGAAGCGATGGGCAGACTGAATCTTGTAATGGAGTGTATTTTCGATGTAGCCATAGATGGACTTTTCCAGCACCTCCCGCTTGATGCCGGGGATGAGCTCGATGGGCATGTGGGTATACTCTATGACGATGGGCGCCCCGTCCACCTTGCGGAGGCGGACGATATCGTAGACGAAATCCTCCTCCGTGATATTGAGCTTGTCCGCTACATCTGCGCTGGGGTGGATGATGTCGAACCGAAGGATCTCCGACTCCACCTTGCAGCCCTCGAAGGTATGGGTGAAGCCCGTGAACTGATTCGCCATGCTCACATCCCGCACGCCACGACCCGAGAGCTCCTTGACGAAGGTGCCAGCCCCTCGCCGCTTGACCACAAGGCCGTCCGCCACGAGCTCATCCACGGCCTTTTTCACCGTGATGCGGCTGACGCCATACTGCTCGCAAAGCTCCCGCTCGAGGGGCAGCTGGTCGCCGGGTGCAAATTCCGCCCCCAGGATTCGCTCGCGCAGCGTGTTTGCGATTTCCTGATATTTAATCATGTGATTATCTCCTATATGATATATCTTATGTATTTTATTTTATATCATTTCAGAGAAGAATGCAACAGGAACTAAACGCACAAACCTCCACTACGTGGACATTGTGCGCCGCCCTTGCAAGGAGCGCAGCCAATCATCTGCTGATTCCTGGGCTCTCATAGAAAAAGACACAGGTCTCCCCACGTCTTTTCGCCTTGTGATAATATACGCGCAAGGGTAATGCTCACGAATCGAGAAAATGACGGACAGCTCCCAAAAGATTGGCATCATTTCCATGGGAAGCGGCACGGATATCGACCGGGACGCGTGCGATGGCGACGCGCTGGCGGATTTCCTCCGCCGCCCGGCCAATGCTCTCCACGAAGCCTGCCCGCTCGCTCACGGCACCACCTAGGACGATGCATTCCGGATCGTAGGCGTACTGGATATTGTAGCAGGCCACAGCCAGGTGCATGACCATCCCGTCAATCGCACGCTTGGCATCCGCATCCCCCTCGTCTGCAAGCGCAAAGGCCCGCTTGCCATCGAGGCTCCCCTCGGCGAGCCCCTTTGCGGCCTCGAGGGCCCGTACCATTCCCGCTGTGGAGCCCACCTGGCTCAGGAAGGTTCCATCCGAGGCGACGGCCATGAAGCCGAACTCGCCGCCATGGAGGTGCGCTCCATGATGGACGCGCCCGTCCTTGATGAGCGCCCCTCCGACGCCGCTGCCGATGACGAGGAAGGCCACGTCACGCGCCCCCATTGCCGCACCGACCCAGGCCTCGCCCAGGGCTGCACAATTCGCATCATTTTCCATGGTGCAAGAAAGGCCCAGCCGCTGCGAAAGCTCGTCCCCTATGGGGAAATCATGGATATAAGGGATGGCGCTCGCGCCGCCAATCACGCCGCGGACATCATCGACGGCCCCCGGCATGGAAAAGGCCGCTCCCGTGAGGGGATACGACGTCAGGAGCTCCTCCCTTGCCGCGATGAGGGACGCGTAAAATTCCTCCAACGTTCCCGGCGTCGGCGTGCTGTCCTTCTGGAGGATCTCTCCCTGCTCGGTAATGGCGGCATACTTGATACTGGAGCCGCCCACATCAAATGCTAGAATCGCCATACTCACACCTTGCTCAAAAGCAGCTTTCCAAAGCCCGTCAGCTCATAGCGGCCCAGGCCTGCTGGCAGGAAGGCGCTCTCCCCCTTGGCGAGGGACAGCACCTCATCGCCGGCGATGAGGGTCATGGCCCCCGAGAGCACCGTCAATGCCTGGAAGGACTCCTCCCCCGCAAAGAGGCGCACCGTGTCCTCGATGGTGAGCTCATAGACGGTGAAGTAGTCGCAGGAGGCCAGGAGCCTTGCCTTTGCCCCGGCGAAGATATCCATGGGCTCCTTCATGGTGAAGTGGGGCCTGGCGGGCTCTCGCCGGGTCACGTCCAACGCCTTTTCGATATGGAGGGCCCGAGGCTTTCCGTCCTTGCCCACCCGGCCGTAGTCGTAGACCCGGTAGGTGGTATTGGAGCTCTGCTGGATCTCGCATATCAGGATGCCCTTGCCGATGGCGTGGAGGGTGCCTGCCTCGATGAAGAACACATCCCCCTTCTTCACGGGCGCCCGGTGCACCACGTCGAGGAGGGTGTTCTCCTCGATGCGCTTCTGGAATTCCTCCCGGGAAATCTCGTGGTCGAAGCCATAGAGCAGGCTCGCCCCCTCCTCCGCGTCCACGATGTACCACATCTCCGTCTTGCCAGGCTCACCCTCCACCCGCTGGGCGTATTCGTCGTCGGGGTGCACCTGCACGGAGAGGTTGTCCTTCGCGTCGATGAGCTTTATGAGGATCGGGAAGCCCGCAGAATCTGCACAATGGTTCCCGAGCGCCCCCTTCCCTTCCTTGGAAAGCCAGTCCGCCAGCGTCCGCCCCTCCGCCGGCCCCGAGGCAATGAGGCTCTCCCCGTCCTTATGGCAGGAAACCTCCCAGCTCTCCGCCACCGGCTCCATGTCGGTCTTTTTCCCATACTCCTTCTTCAAACGGTCGCCGCCCCAAATGTAGTCCTTGAACACAGGCGACAGCTTCATCGGATAAAGCATAATCTTTCAATCCTTTCATATATCTTTTTCTTTTATTATATATACTTTATCAAAAAACTTCAATGCCTTTCTAGAAAATCAAAGCAAGCAATTTCCCTACAACAAAAGCCTCCCCTTTCGGGGAGGCCTTAATTCTGAATTTATGGTATTGGCAGGAATTACATCATGCCGGGCATTCCGCCCATGCCGGGGGCGCCGGCCGGGGCCGGGGCTTCCTTTTCGGGCTTGTCGGCCACCAGCGTCTCCGTGGTGAGAACCATGGAGGCAATGGAGGCTGCGTTCTGGAGAGCGGAGCGGGTGACCTTCGCCGGATCCACGATGCCGGCCTTGATCATGTCCACGTACTCGTTCGTCAGAGCGTTGAAGCCGACTCCTGCAGCTGCCTTCTTGACGTTCTCCACGACGACGGAGCCCTCGAGGCCTGCGTTGTCAGCGATCTGGCGGACAGGAGCCTCGACGGCGCGGCGGACGATCTCGACGCCCACCTTCTCGTCGCCCTCTGCCTGGATCTTGTCGAGGGCCGGCAGGATGTCGACGAAGGTGGTGCCGCCGCCGGCGACGATGCCTTCCTCAACAGCAGCGCGCGTTGCATTGAGAGCGTCTTCGATGCGGTACTTCTTGTCCTTCATCTCGACTTCCGTTGCAGCGCCGATCTCGATGACGGCTACGCCGCCAGCCAGCTTTGCGAGGCGCTCCTGGAGCTTCTCCTTGTCGAAGTCGCTGGTGGTCTCCTCGATCTGCTTGCGGATCTGGGCCACGCGGCTCTTGATGGCTTCCTTATCGCCCATGCCATCGACCACCGTGGTCTCTTCCTTCGTGGAGCGGACCTGGCGTGCGCGGCCGAGGTCTTCCATGGTGACGGAGTCGAGCTTGCGGCCGAGCTCCTCGCTGATGACCGTGCCGCCCGTGAGGATTGCGATATCCTCGAGCATCGCCTTGCGGCGATCGCCAAAGCCAGGAGCCTTGACTGCGAGGGCCTTGAAGGTGCCGCGGAGCTTGTTGACGACGATGGTCGTCAGAGCCTCGCCGTCCACGTCCTCTGCAATGATGGCCAGCTGCTTGCCGGACTTCACGACCTGCTCGAGAATCGGCAGGATGTCGTTGATGGCGGAAATCTTGCGGTCCGTGATGAGGATGTAGGGATCATCGAGGACAGCTTCCATCTTGTCCGTATCCGTCACGAGGTACGGGGAGATGTAGCCGCGGTCGAACTGCATGCCTTCCACGACGGAGAGGTTCGTCGCCATGGACTTGGACTCCTCGACGGTGATGACGCCGTCCTTGCCCACCTTCTCCATAGCCTCGGCGATGAGCTCGCCCGTCTCGGAGTCAGCGGAGGAAATGGTCGCGACCTGGGCGATGTCCGCCTTGCCCTCGACCTTCTTTGCCTTCGTCTTGATTTCCTCGACGAGGGCGTTTACGGCTTCCTGGATGCCCTTCTTGATGATCATCGGGTTTGCACCGGCGACCACGTTGCGCATGCCCTCGTGGATCATGGCCTGTGCCAGGAGCGTTGCCGTCGTGGTGCCGTCGCCTGCGATGTCGTTCGTCTTCGTGGCGACTTCCTTCACGAGCTGTGCGCCCATGTTCTCAAACGGATCCTCCAGCTCGATGTCCCGGGCGATGGTGACGCCGTCGTTCGTGATGACCGGTGCGCCGTACTTTTTATCGAGGACCACGTTGCGGCCCTTTGGACCAAGGGTGACCTTTACAGCATTTGCCAGCTGATCGACGCCGCGGCCAAGAGCGCGACGTGCTTCTTCGTCAAAAAGAATCTGCTTTGCCATTCGTAATTACCTCCAAAAATGGATTCTATCTTTGCGCCAAGGAGGCGCAGCTTCCGTCTATGTATTACAGGATTGCGAGGATGTCGCTCTCACGGACGACGAGGTACTCCTTCTCGCCTTCCTTGACCTCTGTGCCCGAGTACTTCGAGAAGAGGACGTTGTCGCCTGCCTTGACTTCCATGGCAGCGCGGGTACCGTTCTCCAGGAGCTTGCCGGAGCCTACTGCTACGACCGTGCCCTTCTGCGGCTTCTCCTTTGCCGTATCCGGCAGAACGATTCCGCTCGCCGTCTTCACATCGCTCTCTGCGACCTCGATGACAACTCTTTCGCCCAGTGGCTTAATCATAGGTATCTTCCTCCTATAAAATGAAATTCGCTACGTTGTTGTTAGCACTCTACTTTCCTGAGTGCTAACTGCGATTCTTATATTAGCCCTTTTAAGTCAAAATGTCAATAGTGCAAAGCTGAAAAAGTCAAAAAAACAAAATTTCTTGACAAGCCCTTCCCTGAGAGATGCCCACAGAAATATTTTGGAAATTATTCTTCCATGCGTTATAATGGTTCTGTTTGATTTCCTTCTATAAGGAAGAAAGGAGCAGCTTATGCCTATCGTTCGCTTGCTGGGCCTTGTGCCTGTGATCTTTGCCTTGCTCTTCAGCCTCGCCAGTGCAAAGGAGGCGCCGGCCTGGCGTCTGGATGCGCCGCCCCACCAAGTGGAGCTTCGCAACTTCCGGGTGGACGCGGCCTACGAGTCCATCGGCTCCAGCCAGCCCACGCCGGAGTCTCTTGCCGCCCTGCGCACAGCCCTCGCCCCCTACGGCGCCTCAGAGGCGAAAATCTACGTGGTGGATCTCCGGCAGGAATCCCACGGCTTCCTGAACGGCATCCCCGTGAGCTGGCATGGGCCGAAGAATGCGGCCAATGCCGGCCTCGATGCTACAGCCGTCCAGCAGGACGAGCAGAAGCGCCTCGCCGCCACGGTGGGCACCCAGGTCACAGCCCTTCCCATGGGAAAGTACGACACCTCCCTGGGCCTCGCCCCCTTTGATGAGGTAGTCACCTCCGCCCAGACAGAGCAGGAGGTGGCGACAGCAGCAGGCCTTTCCTACGTGCGCATCGCGGCCCAGGACATGGTGGCACCGTCCCCCCAGGCGGTGGATGAGTTCGTCGCCTTCTACCGGACGCTTCCGAAGGATGCCTGGCTCTATTTCCACTGTCACGCGGGCCATGGCCGCACAACCACGTTCCTCGCCCTGGCGGCACTCCTGAAGGACCCGAGCCTCACGGCAGATGATGTGGTCGCCCGCGAGAAAGATCTCGGCGGCGCGGATCTTTCCACGGGGGAGCGCTACACCCTGCTGAAAAGTTTCGAGTTGTACGCCCGGGAGGCCCGCGGCTCCGGCTTTGCCTTCCCCTTCAGCTCCTGGCTGGAGCATCGGCAGCCATCCGAATAAGGCCTGTATCTTAGTTACAGACAAAACATAGCAATTTTGAAAGAATAAACAAAATGCGGGGCAAAGCCCCAAAACACGAAGGAGGTGCTGCCTGTGATAAAGCTCTCGCATATCGAAAAGACCTATGCGACGGAAAACGGGCCTGTCACGGCACTCAAAGGAATCGACCTCACCATCGGGCGTGGGGAAATCTACGGCATCATCGGCCTGTCCGGCGCCGGCAAATCAACACTCATCCGCTGCATCAACATGCTGGAGCGGCCCACGAAGGGCTCCGTTGTCGTGGATGGCAAGGATCTGACGAAGCTCACCAGCGCGGAGCTCCGGGAGGCCCGCAAGAGCATCGGCATGATATTCCAGCATTTCAACCTGCTCTCCTCCGCCACCGTGGCGGAGAACGTGGCCTTCCCGCTGAAGCTCATGGGAGCGTCCAAGGACCATATCAAGAAGCGGGTGACGGAGCTATTGGAGCTCGTCGGTCTCGCCAGCAAGGCGGATCAGTACCCAGCCCAGCTCTCCGGCGGCCAGAAGCAGCGGGTGGGCATCGCAAGGGCCCTCGCCACGAATCCGAAGGTGCTCCTCTGCGACGAGGCTACCAGCGCCCTGGACCCCCAGACGACGAAGTCCATCCTTTCCCTCATAAAGGACATCAATGAGAAGCTTCACCTGACAGTGGTGGTCATCACCCACGAGATGCAGGTCATCAAGGACATCTGCACGAAGGTGGCCGTCATCGACAAGGGCGTCATCGCCGAGCAGGGCACGGTGCTGGAGGTCTTCACGAACCCGCAGCAGCCCATCACGAAGGAATTCATCAGCGTGCTGCTGTCGAACGACCTGCCTGCCGCCTTCCGGGGTGGCAAGGTCTCGGCTGAGTACGTCCCCGGGGCGTATCTACTTCTCCGCCTGACCTTTATCGGCGACTCTGCCGATGACCCGGTGCTGGCGGACATGATCCGGAAATTCCCCGACGTGGAGGTCACCATGCTCTTCGGCAATCTGGACCAGATCCAGTCCGTCCCCTTCGGCCGCATGATCATCGGTATGAAAGGGGAAAAGGACCGCGTCGATGCGGCGCTCTCCTATCTCACGGAACGAAAGCTCAAGGAGGAGGTGATTGGCTATGTCGCCCGACATGATTCCACTCTTGACTAAGTCTCTCGGCGAGACGGTCTACATGGTGGCGGTCTCCATGATCATCTCCACCATCATCGGCGTGCCCCTGGGCGTGCTCCTCCACACCACGGCAAAGGGGCAGATCCTCGAGTCCACGGCCCTGAACCGCGTCATCGGCGCCGTTGTCAATGCGGTGCGCTCCATCCCCTTCATCATCCTCCTCGTGGCCATCATCCCTTTCACCCGGCTTCTCGTGGGCACGGCCATCGGCACGACGGCGGCCATGGTCCCCCTCGTCATCGCCGCCATCCCCTTCATCGGACGCCAGGTGGAGACGAGCCTGAAGGAGGTCCCCTTCGGCCTCATCGAAGCGGCGGAGTCCATGGGCGCAAGCCCCGCCCAGATCATCTTCCGGGTGCTGCTGCCGGAGGCCATGCCCAGCATCGCCGCCCAGCTCACGACGGTCATCATCTCGCTTGTGGGCGAGTCCGCCATGGCGGGTGCCGTCGGCGGCGGCGGCCTCGGTGACCTGGCCATCCGCTACGGCTATCAGCGGTTCCGGCCAGAGGTCATGATCGCCACCGTCGTCATCCTCATCGTCCTCGTCCAGGCCGTCCAATTTCTTGGGGGCCAGCTGGTGAAAAAGCTAGACAAACGATGAGGTATCGTGTATAGTCTTTCTAAAGGCTTTGCAATCTCATATATGTATGCTAGGAAAGTTTTCCAGACTGCAGGGCCATTCATTCATCCATATTTTTACGAAAGAAGGAATCTACATGAAGAAAATCCTCGCGATTCTCTCCGTGCTGGCTGTGGCTGTCCTCGCCCTCGCAGGCTGCGGCGGGCAGCAGAGTGCCAGCGATGTGAAGACCCTCAAGGTCGGCGCCACGGCTGTGCCCCATGCGGAGATCCTCGAGCAGGTGAAGCCGCTTCTCGACAAGGAGGGCATCAAGCTGGAAATCGTCGAGTTCAACGACTATGTCCAGCCGAACCTGGCCGTCAACGACAAGGAGCTGGATGCGAATTTCTTCCAGCATGAGCCCTACCTCAAGAACTTCATGGAGGAGCACAAGGAAGTCAAGCTGGTGAACGCCGCTGGCATCCACATCGAGCCCATGGGCATCTACTCCAAGAAGCTCAAGGACCTCTCGGGCCTGCCGGACGGCGCCTCCGTCGCCATCCCCAATGACCCGACAAACGGCGGCCGCGCCCTGCTCCTCCTCCAGAAGGCTGGCCTTCTGAAGCTCAAGGACGGCGTCGGTGAGAAAGCCACGGTCCAGGATGTGGTGGAAAATCCGAAGAACCTAAAGTTCCAGGAGGTGGAGGCCGCTCAGGTCCCCCGTACCCTTGACGATGTGATCATCGCCATCATCAACACGAACTACGCCATGCAGGCAGACCTCGTCCCCACGAAGGATGCCCTCTTCATGGAGGACAAGACGAGCCCCTATGTGAACATCATCGCCGTCCGCGAGGGTGACCAGGATCGCCCAGAGATCAAGGCCCTCATCAAGGCCCTCCAGAGCGACACCATCAAGAAGTTCATCGAGGACAAGTACAAGGGCGCCATCGTCCCTGCCTTCTGAGGAACGAACCGCAAGAAAAAACAGCTTCCCGCACGGGAGGCTGTTTTTCTTGCTATCGAGCTTCGTAGGCCCATCCATACGTCTCATTTCATCTTCCTTGCAGACTCCCCCTGACCCTATCGGGCCATCCCCCTCCAGAGGGGGACGAGGCAGAATTCATCCGTTGGGAAATAGATGGATACATCGGATAAAGCAGTCGGGCAGTGTCTATTGGATAGCACGTAGCAACATGGCATAGCAATGCCGCTGAGTCTTGCTTGCCTCCCTCTCGAGGGAGGTGGCGCGCCAAAGGCGCGTCGGAGGGAGTCTTGATGCTGGCAGTAACAGCTACATAAAAAGCGGACTGCGATGCACCGAAGTTTGTCATCACAGTCCGCTATTTTATTCACTTAGCTGCAGCACGCCGGGCTGGGCGATCTCCCAGTTTTCTCCCTTCTTGTGGAAGAGAGCCGGCACCTTTACGTGGATGTGCTTCATGGAGCCGCTCTCGAAGTTCGAGGCGAAGGTCTCCTTCATGCCGTTTTCCGTGTGCATCGCATCGTCGTAGGGATGCATGGGATTCGGCACGATGGCGTAGTCCAGAGGACGTCCCGGGATGGGGAAGGCCCAGTACATGGACTTGTCCACGCCCTCCTCCATGCTGTAGTTCGGCATGTTCTTGCCTTCCTCGTCGGAGCTGTGGCCCGTGCAGACGAGCATGGAGAGCTCCTTGTCCTTCACGAAGCCCGCCGCGCCTGCGGCGTCGCCTCCAGCGGCCAGCTCCTCCGCCAGCTTGCTATAGGCATCGACGAACTCTTGCCAGACCGGGGGCGGCGGCCCAGAGGACTTCTCCGCCTCGGGCGGATCGGCCTCCACGGGGACCTCCTCTTCGGGGGCCTCCTCCGGCTCTTCCTCCTCTTCCGCTTCCTCTTCTTCCTCCTCATTCAGGAGGTTCACGGCAGCCTCCAGGTCATCGACCCTCTCCTTGAGCCCCCGCAGCTGGCGTATCATCGCCACATTGTACGCGGCGAAGACGAGCGAGACGAGCCCCAGAACGATTGCTGCAACAGATAATCCTACAAACATATACTTGACTCCCTTCCCTCTGCAATTTCCCTATTTGCCCATTTAAACTTACTTATTGACACCGATATCTTCTGTCTTCTTCTTCCTGGTGAAAATATCATACAGATCCATCATATTGCGGATGCGCTGGGCCTCATCCCCCTGGAACATGCGGTCATCATTCGAGCCATTCGGCATATTCGCCATCATGAGCTTGCCGGATAGATTCCGCCCCACGAGGCGGAGGGCCCGCTCTGCTGTCGGATCCGCAATCTGGGTAAAGGACTCCTGGATGCCGCCGTTGCGCTCGGACACCCGGACGGCGCCTTCTGCCATGACCTTGTAGAGATTCGTCTTGGAGGTCTGGATCTCCACCCCCTCGAAGTTCATGATGCGCTGCCCATTGTGGGTGACGGTCACGTAGAGGGTGGCCCCGGTGGAGGTGCGGATGACGGAGGGCTGGATAAAGACCCCGTCCTCCGTAGGTATTGGATAATAGTATCGCATGGAGCCGTCGGCCATCTTCGTCTGCTGCATCTCTGCCGTCAGGCCCCGCATGACCTGGTCTGGCTCCTCTGCGGTACCGTTTCGCCTGTCCTTGGCTTCCTGGCGCTTCAGAGCCTTGTCCTTCTCGGCCTGTTCCTTGGCTTCCTTGGCCTCGATCTTCGCCTTCGTCTCCGCATCCTTCTTGTCCTGACGCTCCTGGACGATGGCCTTTACATTGGTGTATTCAATGGCTGCAAAGACGCCGGCAGCTGTGGAGGCCCCCAAGACGAGGACTACCAAAAAGATAATCTTTAGTTTCTTCATGAATCGATTACCCCCAGCGTATCCATTCCACCGATATCACGCAAAGCTCGTGCCCATACCAGGCCCATTTCCCTTGAGCCCTGTCCTTAAGTGTACCAAAAAACGCGCCGATTTACAAATATTTTCAATCAGGCAGCCTTCATACACTCACATTCTTTTAATTCGCCGGTTCTTCCGAATTTCCTTTTTCTTTATTTTCTTTTTCTTCTTTTTTGGGTTGTCTAGGGCCGCCGATCCTTCCTCCGCGCCTCTCCCGGAGGGCCTTGATCTCGATCATGCGCCCGTCGTCCGTCGCGTAGTAGTAGTGGCCATCCTGATACTCGATGATGGCGGCCTTGCGGATGGCCTGGAGACAGGCCATGTCCTCCCCCTCGATGCCATAGAGCCGGCCGAATTCCTCCAGGCTCTGGAGCGGAAAGGCCTTGCGGCGATCCTCGCCATGGTAGAGGAACCAGTTGTAGAACTGCCAGCCGCCGCTGATGAGGATGATGACGACAGCCGTCACCACGAAGAACAGGAAGATGTTCCGCGTGGCGATGATGTTCTCCGAAGAGGTCAGCGTCACGTAGATATACCACAGGAGCCCCGCCCAGCAGAGGGCCGTGAGCACCAGGGCGATGAGCCGCTCCAGATAGACGATCCAGCGGTTCCGGTGCTTCGTCTCATCGATGAGGATGTCCTCCTCCTTCTGGGGCACCTCGCTTTCGATGGATTTCTTTTTCTTGTCTTCCGCCATATTAGCCCTTCTTTCGTATGCCCCGGTCCGGGCTCACCCAGGTGGCCGCCTTGTTCATATCGCGGAAAAGCCCCTTTGGCAGCGCCGCCACGGTGGTGAAGGCGCTGAGCATCCAGTAGACCACCGGATACCAGGGCACGAAGAAGTACACGCGCCACAGCGTCTTGTCATAGCGGCTGTCGAGGGAGATGCTCACGAGGAACTGCAGGATGCAGACGGTGGATACGACGGCGCCGTTCCACCCGATGAAGGGATTGTCGATGGAGAGCAGATTGATGCCGAAGAAGAGATCCAGAAAGAAGGCCAGGAGGCAGAAGCAGAAAGACAATGCCCAGAACACGCCGCACATGTAGTCCACGTAGATGGGCCATATCCGCCGCTCCCGCATGTGGCGCCACACATCGTGGTGCATGCGCATGACCTCGATGCCCCCCTGGGCCCAGCGCTTCCGCTGCTTCCAGAGCCCCTTTATGGTCTCGGGCACCAGCATCCAGCAGATCATGTTCGGCTCGTAGCGCACATCCCAGAAGTGGGTCTCCAGCTTCCAGGTCATCTCGATATCGTCCGTGATGGCCCGGTTGTCCCAGAGCCCCACGTGGATGATGGCCGTGCGCCGCCAGGCCGCCACCACGCCGGAGACGGTCATGACCTTCCCCAGGAGCCGCTGAGTCCTCTTGATGAGGCCGATGACGCTGGAGTACTCCGCCGTCTGGAGCTTCGCCAGAAGCGACGTGCGGTTCCGCACCCGGGGGTTGCCCGTGACGGCCCCCACCCGGGGGAACTTCATCATGTGCCAGGCGGCCCAGTCGATGGCATACTCATCCAGCATGCTGTCCGCATCCAGGGTGAATATGACCTCCCCATGGCTCATGGCAAAGGCCAGGTTCAATCCGTTCGCCTTGCCCATGTTCTTCTCGAGCCGGAGGATTTTCAGCGTCGGGAACACATTCAGGAGCTCCTCCAGCCGCTCCTGGGTCCTGTCGGTGCTGGCATCGTTTATGACGATGACCTCCAGGGGGGCGGTAGTGGTTGCGGTAGATGCTCGTCACCGTCTCGACGATATTGTCCTCCTCATTGTGGGCAGGCACCAGAACGGAGACCAGGGGCTGATTCTCCAGCTTCGGCGGCATCTTGGACGCATTACGCTCCCGCCGCCAGAAGAAGAAGATACCGCCCAGCATCCACACGAAGCTCATGATGACGGGGTAGTAAAACACGAAATTCAACATGAACGACATTAGCTGTTTCATGAGAACGACTCCCTTCTTTCCTCCAAAACGCTCCCTTTCTCTCTAAAAATGCCTTTTATCTGTCTATATTATTTCCAAAGCATATACGTATTGGGGTAATAGCCCATATTGCGGATGCCCAGCTTCTTCAGGAGATTCAGCTGATGGAGGAAGGTCTCCCCGTCCACCCAGGTGTTGTCGCTCCAATCGTAGGACTGGATCTTCACGATGGTCTTGTCATTGCCACCGGCCGCCTTGACGTGATCGGCAATGTTCTTGAGATAGGCATCGGCATCGTCGGCCTCGTCCATATAGGGGTAGGCCATGACGACGGTGTAGTCGTAGTCCTTGAGGAAGTCCTTGTAGTTCTGGGCGAACCAGGATTCCGAGGCGGGATCCAGCACCGGGTCCGTGTAGATATCCCGGAGGATGACCCCGTCGGGCCGGTTTTCCTTGAAGGCTGCCGCGAGGGCCTTTGACCAGTCTGTGAGGGCCTGGGTCTTCATGGACATCCAGGCTGCAGCCGTCTTTTTGTCGCTGAGGGCAGCCTGGGTCAGGGGCCGATGGAATGCCTGCTGGAAGGCGGCCTGCGCCGGGAGGGAAGCGTCCTCCGTGTCGTTCATATAGAGATCGTCCTGGAAGAGGACGCCCTCGGAGGTGGTGTAGGCGGATAGCTCCCGATAGAGCTTCGCGACCTGCGGCAGCAGCGCCTTGTCAAAGGGAGAGATGCGCTTGTACCAGCCCTTCTCCCCCGTGGACACCACCACGTCTCCCCCATCTTCCAGGGGGAGATACGCCAGGCCCGGCATCCAGGCCACCACGTGAATGTTCGCCTGCTGGATGGTGTTTGCCACCATGTTGTAGACATCTGCCTTCACGGGGATGACGCTGTTCTTGAACCAGACGCTATCCACATTTCCATCCCCGTCCGGGTCGGCAAAGGCCTGGAGCGCCACGAGATTGATGTGGTTGTTCTCCAGCTGATCCCGGAGGTTCTGGAGGTTCTCCCGCATGACCGTCGGGTTCTTGTCATAGACGTTATCGATATCCACCTGGGCAAAGCGGATGGGATCGCTGCCGAGGGCGTCGTGGTTCACTGTCAGGAGCCTTTCGAGGCTCTTGTCATCCGTCATCCGGCCTATGATCATGCGGCGGGCCCGCTCCTTATACATCTCGCCCACATCGTTGACGCCGCCATCCAGGAGGAACGTGGCCTCCATACCGTGGGCCTTCGCTGCGGCGATGGACTCGCCGGAGGCCATGCCGTAGGGCCACACAAGGGCCTTCGAGGGGTGCCCGAGATACTGCTGGAACTCCTCCTGCACCTTTGCCATGTCATTATTAAGGCGCGCCCGATACTCCTCGTCCGTCTCGTAGCGGTTGTTGAAGTAGAGGCGGTAGGCACCCACGCCAAAGCGATCCCCCTGGGGGTCGATGGCCTGCTGCTTGTGGAGGGCATGGGAGTGGGAGACGACGGTGACGAGGCCGCTCGCCTCCATCTCCCGCAGGGCCTCCCAGGAGGCGGTGTCCCGCACGTCGATGGGCTTGTCCTCCCCATCGGTCCAGCTGGTGACGATGGCGAGCATGGCCGGGACCTTCTCCCGCTTCAGGATGGGATAGACCTTCGTATAGAAGGAGTCATACCCATCGTCGAAGGTGATCATGACGCTCTTGTCGGGAAGGTTCAGCCGCCCCTCCGTATAGGCGATGTACTCGTCGAGGTTGATGAAGCGGTAGCCTTCCTTCTTCATCAGCGCGATGTGGCGCTCGAACTGGGCTTTCGTGACGGCGTAGGCATCGCCGTCGCGATCCACCTCATGATAGCAGAGGATCGCCACCTGGGCGCTGGCCGTCCCCAGGAGCCCCAGGGACAGTATCGATACGAGGAGGGCCATGAAAAGCCCCCGCAAAATTGACTTCATCATGCTCACCACTCCTGCATATATGCAATATCAAAGGTATAGCCATTGGACCGACGGTTATCGGCATCGTTTCGCTGGTTCGTGTACCAAGCCATGGTAAAGCCCACCGTCAGACGGCTGTTATTGGAAAAGCTCTGGACGAACTCGATGCGGGACGAGGGGGAAAAGCTCTTTCCCTCGTCATTGTCGTGGCCCCAGCCGAAGAGCTGGATGAACTCCCAGGTACGCTCCAGGCGCGGATAGGACCAGAGGCGGGAGATGCCAAAGGAGCCATCCACCCGGCGATAGGGAGAGTCATAGATGTCACTCTCCTGCCCGTAGTGGCCGTAGGAGTAGGCAAAGAGGAGCGTATCCCTGTAGTTGCGGTTCATATCGAGGCGATAGTTCCCGTCAAAGCCCCAGTCCCAGTAGTCATTGTCATCGGATAGAAGCGACCGGGGGCCGAAGAGGCCGAGGCGCAGCCTGTCCATCGCGATGTAGTCGAGACGGGCCGTGAGGTAATTCTCCCGGATTTTTTCGAGCACCGCCCCCGCCGCATCGTGGAGGCGGCGTCCCCCCGTGAACGTCAGCCCCAAAAGATCATTGAACTCGTAGGTAAGGGTGCCCTCGTAGGAGGCGCCATAGCCCTCCTCGAAGCCCCGGGTTCGAAAGCCCGCCGTGCCATGGTCGTAGCGATAGGTGGTCCCCACCTCCAGATACCGGAGCGTCGCCCGGACACTGTCATCCTGGAGGCGGCGATAGCCGAAGCCCCCCGAGGCCGTAGAAATTGCCGCCGAGGTACTGCTGGTACGTCAGGGAGATCTCGCTGGCGTGGTTGTTCTTGTTGTCCATGTCGCTTAAGTAGCTGGCATCCGCCTCATGCTCGAAGCGCTGGGAGTAGGCCGCCCCCGCATTCATGGCATCGGGCGCGTCACTGGACTTCAAGAAGGGCGTGAGGAGCCGCTTTGCCGTGGCGTACTCCCCCCGCTGGACGGCCGTCTGGGCAAGGCCCGCCGTAGCGGAGGTGCGGATATCTTCATTCGTGCTCTTCTGGAGCCTGTGGTAGACATTTGACGCCGCATGGTCGTAGGTGCGCCCATCGAGGCGCATGTCCCGCCTTGCATTGTAGTTCACATCGTCGATGTTCTCATTCACATTCGTCATGGCCTGGGCGAAGCGCAGCTGGTAGGCTTCCTTCTCCTCGGGGGTCGTCCCCAGGAAGGAGTAAATTTCCCGGGCGAGGTGGAGCCTTCCCATGGCAAGGAAGGTATTGGCGTCGAGGGCTGCAGCGTTCATGAGCTCCGGATGGCGCGTCACCGTCTCCTGGTACTGGCGGATGGCGTCCCCATCCCGGCCCAGCATGGCGAGATCATAGGCATCGCCCAGGCGGGCGTAGCCGATCTCCGTGGACTTCAGGAGATAGTCATAGAGGTGATGGGATTTTTTGAATTTCCCCAGGCGCAGGTAGATATCTCCCACGGTCTGGAGGCCGTAGGGTGGCATCTCCTCCCACTTGGGGGCACGGGTCTCGAAGTCCTTTGCCGCCTGCTTCGGAAAGCCTGCGAGGCGCAGGGCCATGAGGTAGTCGGAGTACATCTTGAGGTTGTCCTTGCCCTCCTTCACGTAGGGCTCCAGGATGCGCACGGAGCGCATGGGCTCCCCCTGGCGGATGTAGAGGGGTGCCCGGAGAGCATCGATATCCCGGATGGCATCCGCATTGCCGCCGGTGAAGGTCTTGGCCCGGGCGAAGGCCGCCTCCGCCGCCACATAGTCCCGCCGATTCACGGCCTGCTGTGCAGCCGAGAGGGCCGCCCGCCGCGCCACGTCGCCGCCCTTTTTCTCAAGGGCTGCATAGGTCTCCTCCGAGCCCTTGAGATCCCCGGCAGCCGCCGCCAAGTCTGCCACCACGATGGCGCCGTCGTCGTTGCCGTGGCTGGCGAGGACCTTGAAGAGCGCATTGGCCTTCTCCGCCTGTCCCTGCCTTGCATAGCCCCGGGCAAGGGGCAGCAGCGCGTAATCCGGCAGCTCGTGGAAGTCGCTGCCGAATCGCTTCTCCGCCATGGCGATCATGGTCTTGTCATCGCCGCTCCAGGAAAGGATGGTGATGTAGTCCGCCCAGAAGGGGACCCCCTGGTAGCCCGTATCCCGCACCCTTTCCAGCATGGCGAGGGCCTCACGATAGGAGCCATTTCGCGCCAGCTGCACCGCCTCCGCGCGAATGGGCTCCTCCTCCTGCTGCGTCATGGCGTAGACGCCTTGGGGCAGCCCCGCGAGGACGGCTGCTGCCAGCATAGCCGCTGCGGTATGTTTTCTCTTCATCCCACGCACCTCCGGTATCTTTTTATTTATATAGGACTTTTTATCTATTTTTTTATAGGTCTTTCGTGCTATAAAAAATCTGCATTTTCCGCATGTGCCACAACCTGGAAGGTTTGGACAGGGAAAATGCAGATTGTGGTGTGTAAGACTATTGTATCATAAATATACAAAAATGAAACGAAGAATCAAAATTTAATTTTCGTTTCCATCCACACGGATATGGTAGAAGCAGGCGTACATGGCGGGCAGGACGAGGAGCGTCAGCACCGTCGCCACCAGGAGCCCGCTGGCAATCGCCACTGCCATTGGCCCCCAGAAGGCGCTCACCATGAGGGGCACCATGCCGAGGATGGCTGCCGCCGCCGTCAGCATGATGGGCCGGAAGCGCAGCACCGCCGAGTCCACGATGGCATCGACGGGTGCCTCCCCCTCCGCCAGATGCTTCTGGATCTGGTCGATGAGGATGACGGAGTTCCTTATAATCATGCCGGAGAGGGCCAGCACGCCCAGGATGGCGACGAAGCCCATGGCCTTGTCCGTCAGGAGCATGCCGAAGGCCACGCCGATGATGCCCATGGGGGCCGTCAAAAGCGTCATGACCATGTCCTTCACATTCCGCAGCTGGAACATGAGGAGCGTCATGATGATGAAGACCATGGCGGGCACGGGAGCCAGGAGGTACGCCGTAGAGGTATCGCTGTCCTTCAGGTTGCCCTCGGGCTTTATGGAGGCGCCGAAGGGCAGATCCTTCTGGAGGTCCGCGCAGGCGTCCAGCGCCTTCTGGGTCGCGTCATTCGACGTGCCCTCATGGACATCGGCGCTTACGATGATGCTGGGCAGGAGGTTGTACCGATTGATCTGGGCATCCTCCGCCTGGTAGGAGATCTTGGCGATCTGGCCCAGTGTCGTGTAGGCCCCTGTGCCCAGGACGATGGGCAGATTCTTCAGCTCCTCCAGATTCTCCCGATCCTTGTCCGCCATGCGGAACTCGATATCGATGGTGCGGTCGCCGGTGTAGAACTCGCCCACCTTGCCGCCGGAGACCTCCGCGTAGACCATCTTCGCCACATCGTCTGTATTGACACCGAGGGCGGCGAGCTTTGCCTGGTCAAACTCCAGATGGAGCGTCTTTGCCTTCTGGCCCCAGTCCGTGGTCACATTGTAGTTATTGGGGTCCGCTGCCACGATGTCGGCGACCTGGGCAGCGAGAGCCTTCGTCTGATCCACCGTGAGGCCCGTCACCCGCAGCATGACGGGATGATCCGCCGGCGGGCCCGTCTGGACGTACTGGATGTTGCCGTCGATATCGGAGAACTCATTCTGGAAGGCCTCATGGATATCCTTTGCGAGCTTTTCCCGCTCCTTCGTGCCCTTCGTCACGATGACGAACTGGGCCCTGTTATCCGCGTCGGCCTTCGGGTCCACCGTCAGCACGAAGCGAGGCGCATAGCCGCCCACATAGTAGGAGTAGCTCTCGATATCCTCCTCGTGCTCCTGGAGAAACTTGCTCATGCGGTCCGTGGCCTCCTCCGTGGCCTTCAGTGAGGCTCCAGGGGTCAGCTTCATCTCCACGAGGATCTCCGGCCGCAGCGATGGCGGGAAGAACTCCTCCTTGATGAAGCCCATGAGGTAGACGGAGAGGGCAAAGAGCGCCACGGTGCCGCCGATGACCGCCTTCCGATGAACGAGAAAGAAGTGGAGGACGCTGCGGAACCAGGTGTAGAACCGGCTCTGGTAGGGATCGATATTGCCCTCCGCATCCCGCTTCACCTCCACCCGGATGAGGTAGGTGCCATAGAGTGGCGCCACCATGACGGAGACGATCCAGGACAGCACGAGAGCCACCGTGATGACGGGGAAAAGGGTGCTGCAAAACTCGCTGGCCATGCCCGTGGCAAAGGCCACGGGGATGAAGCCGGCGCAGGTGATGAGGGTGCCCGTGAGCATGGGCTTTGCCGTGGCCGTAAAGGCGTAGCAGGCCGCATCGAAGCGGTTCATGCCCCGCTCCAGCTTCACGCTCATCATCTCCACAGCGATGATGGCATCGTCCACCAGGAGGCCCAGTGCGATGATGAGAGAGCCCAGGGAGACCTTGTGGAGGGGGATATCCGCCGCATACATGAAGATGAAGACGCCCAGGAGCACCAGGGGGATACACCCTGCCACCACCAGGCCCGTCCGAGTGCCCAGGGAAAAGAAGCTCACCGCCAGCACGATGACGATGGCGATGGCCAGCGTCTCCACGAACTCATGGATGGAGGCATCGACGACCGCCGGCTGATCCGAGACCTGGTGGATCTCGAGGCCCGCCGGGAGCTCTCCCTGGAGGTCCTTTGTCAGCTTGTGAAGATCCGTCCCCAGCTGCAAGATGTTGCCCCCGTCCTCCATGGAGACAGCCACGCCGATGGCGGGCTCCCCATTGAAGTACATCATGGGCTCCGCTGGCTCCTCGAATTTCCTCGTGACCTTGGCGATATCGCCGAGGCGGAAGCTCTTGCCATTGGCTGCAATCCGGGTTTCCGCCACCGCCTGCACACTGTCAAACTGCCCCGTCACCCGGACATAGACATTGTCGCTGTCCGTGTCCAGCATGGCAGAGGGCGCCATGTCGTTCTGCTTGGCGATGGCATTCGTGATGTCCGTCGACGGGATGCCGAGGGTAGAGAGCTTCTCCCGCTCGATCTCCACATAGACCTTTTCCTTCTGGACGCCGAGGAGCTCCACCTTCTGGACGCTCTTGACGCCGAGGAGCAGGCGGCGCATGTTCTCCGCAGCCTGCCGCATCTCCTCGTAGTTGTACCCGTCGCCGGTGATGGCGTAGATGCTGCCGTAGATATCGTCGAACCGGTCATTGTAGAAGGGCCCCACCGTGCCCTTCGGGAGCTCCGACTTGATATCCTCCAGGGAGTTGCGCACATCCTTCCATATCGTGCGCATCTCCCGCTTGTCCACATCCTCCCGGACATTCACGTAGATGACCGTCTGGCCGGGCCGGGTCTCGCTGTTGACATAGTCTAGCCCGCGGGTGTCCTGGATGCGCTTTTCCAGCTTGTCCGTGACCTGCTCCTGCATCTCCTGGGCCGTGGCTCCGGGCCAGGCAGCTGTGACCACCATGGAGCGGATGGTGAACTGGGGATCCTCCATGCGGCCGAGCTTCTGATAGGCAAAGATGCCGCCGATGACCACGACGATGATGAAGTACCACACCAGCACCTTGTTTTTCAGAGAGACCTCTGTGAGATTTCTCATGACTTCGCCTCCGTGCGCACCTCTTGCCCGGCGCGAAGCTTATGGACGCCCGCCGTCACCACCAGGTCGCTCGGGGCGAGGCCGTGGACCCGCACGCGGTTTTCATCAAAGGCCTCCACGGTGACGGGCTTGAGCTCCACGGTATTGTCATCCTGTACGATCCAGACCTCTGGGGTGCCCCCCGTCTGGTAGATGGCGGATAGCGGCAGGAGGATGCCGTCCGCCTCCCCCTGCGGGAGACGCACGTCCGCCGTCATGCCGAGCTCCATGCCCGCCGGGGGATTCGTCACCGTCACCCGCACCGTATACGTGCGACTGGCGCTGTCCGCCATGGGGGAGATCTCCCGCACGACGCCGGCAGCTGTCTGATTCAGGGCCCAGAAGGAGACCTGAGCCTCCTGGCCGACCTGCACCGTGCCGATCTGGTTCTCCGGAACGGCGATCTCCACCTCCAGCTCCCCTGTCTGGACGAGGGTCAGCACCGTCTGGCCGGCGGCGACCACCTGCCCCTCCTCCGCCAAGATGGAGGAGACGACGCCTGCCGCCCCTGCCGTGAGGTTCGTATAGCCGAGGCTGTTGTGGGCCTGAGCTGCCTGCGACAGGGCCTGCTGGTAGGCGGCGAAGGCCGCGTCGTAGTTCGTCTGGTACTGGTCCAGCACCGAGGCGGAAACAGCCTCTGCATTATAGAGCTCCGTGTAGCGGGCGAGATTTGCTTGGGCGAGCGAGAGCTGGGCCCTTGCCGAGGCGACCTGGGCATCCCCCGCATTGGCCTGCTGCTGCACATCCCGGGCGTCGATGACCATGAGGACATCGCCCGCATTCACCCGGCTGCCCACATTCACATTGCGGGAGAGGATACGGCCTGTCACCTGGAAGGCCACCTTCGTCTCATAGCGTCCCCGAACGGTGCCCGAGTAGGAGCCCGTCTGGGCCTCCGTGGAGCTCGATGCCTGCTGGGTCTTCACGAGAAGCGGCTTTTCCTGGGCTGCCTGCTCGCCGCAGCCCGACACAAGGGAGCTCCCCATAAGAAGAGCTCCCAGAAGGGCAGCCACGCGCCGTTTATCGCGCAGCATCGATAGAGAGGCTTTATTCTTGCTTGCCAAGCCTGTTTTCCCCTTTCCATTCCTCATGGTTGATTTTCGATAGAAGCGAGCGGAAGTCCGCCTTCCCCATCCGATCGATGAGGGAGCGGAACCCCTCCATCATCGTATCGAGAGTGCTCTTGTCCATCCCCTCCAACAGGCATTCCATCCAGACGTAGAGGATGTTCCGGAGGTACTGCTCCTCCGCCCGGGCCTTCTCCGTCAGATAGAGGTGGCGCACACGCTTGTCCGCCTCATCCCGGCGACGGACGATATAGCCCTTCTCCACCAGGAGGTTCACCGTCCGGGTGACGACCGCCTTGTCAAAGGAAAGCATATCCCCCAGCGCATCCTGCCGCGTCCCCTCATTGTCAAAGAGGGAAAGCAGCAGCACATACTCGAGATAGGTGAGCCCGTAGGGCTCACAGGCCTCGGCGATAAAGATCTGCGCCTGACGATGTAGCACAGAAAACCACCGCCCCACCCGTATATACTCTTCCATACAATCCCGCATCCTTTACATTTTTACAGTTGATATTATCAACAAATTATATCATAACCCTAGCCTGCCTGTAAAGATTCTCATGCGATTGAAAGAATCAAAATGATAGTGTAAAATCTTGTGTGTAAACGCTGGTCAAGGTATAGCAAAAGAGAC
>CAMCRT010000033.1 GCA_945877355.1 uncultured Mitsuokella sp.
CAAGGTCAGCTCCTCATAGTAGTACAGTGCGACGACCTTTTTTTCCTTTTCCGGCAGCCTTTCGATGGCCGCCGCAAGGGTCTCCTTGATTTCCTTCTTCTCAAGCTGCTGGGAGGGACCATCTCCCTCCTGCTCGATGGAATCCGCCTGGAGCATGTCGTCGAGCGGCATCACCGTCGCGACACTTGCCTGGGACTCCAGCTGCTTGAGCTCGACGATCGTCATGGACAGGGCATCGGCAAGCTCCTCGTCCTCAGCGGGACGACCGAGCTTCCCCTCCAGCTCTGCCACCTTTGCCTCGTAGCGGCGGATCTTCTGGCGAAGCGCTACTGGGATCCAGTCACGGGAGCGAAGATAGTCGAGCATAGCGCCGCGGACGCGGACCCCTGCGTATGTCTCGAACTTGTTCTGCCTTTCTGGATCGTAGCGCTCGATCGCCTCCATGAGGCCGAAGAAGCCGCTGGAGAGGACATCCTCCCGATCCACATGGGCGGGAAGGCTTATGGCGATTCTGCCTGCGACAATCTTCACGAGCGGCAGATAGTATTCTGCAATCGCATTTCTTGCCTTGACATTGCGATCCGCCAAAAAGGATGCCCAAAGCGAGTCGATATCGATTTGCTCTCGCTCAGCTAGAGCGTCCATCCCCATCATTCCTTCCTATGCTTGCAAAGTGTCATGCATTCCCCTCACCCTTGCCTTCCTCCGGCACCGTGAGATGCGTGACATTCTCTGCTGTCATGGGAGTGAATCCTTCCCCCTCGTCACTGCGCCCTCCTGTCGCAGCATCCTCCGTTCCCTGCGCCTTTTCGTCCGTCTCCGGACTCTCACCCTTGCTGTCCTCCACACTCTCAGCTAGCTCCTTGTCAAAGGGCGCGATATCCTTCGCCTCAAGAATGAAGGTGATGATGAATACCGAAAGCGCCGCCACAACAAAGCCTGCGCCTGCGCGGAAGAAAATTGTAGAAAATCTGGCGTCGCTCATGATTCCCGCAATAAGGATGACAAGTGCTGCTATAACGGCAAAGACGAGAGACATGCCAAGTTTGAACAAGAGCAATCACCCACAATCAGATCTGCTTTTCTCCACGGTCGATGGTCTTGACCGTATACACGCCAGTATTCAAATCAATCTGCACGGTACGGCCGTAGTTCGCCCCCGTATCCTCAGCAACGATGCGTATGCCCTGGGCTGCCAGCGCCTTCTTCGTCGCCTCCACATTCCTTGCACCGACCCGCATGATGTCCGTTGCATTCGCAAAGGCAAACATCTGCGCACCGCCAGCGATCTTCGCCACAAGGCGCGCCTTCGACGCCCCTGCTGCAAGGACATCCTTGACGAGGAGCGGAACGCCTGTATCGGCAAACTTGGCGGGATTGTCCGACTTGTTCGCCTGGGTGCTGTCGGGAAGCATGATATGCAAGAGGCCGCCGATCTTCGTCTGGGAATCCCAGAGCGATATGCCGATGCAAGAGCCAAGACCATAGCTGATGATGGTAGAGGGTGCACGGCCGACCTTGTAGTCGGCTATCCCGACTCGAATCATTTCTGCCATGTTACTCCACTCCTACTGCATCGATAATCGTACTCAAGGAACCAGGGTCTGGAACCAAGAAGAAGTGACCGTTGATGCCATCATCCTCCGACAGGAATTCCGTCTCAATGACAAGTGCCGTATCGCCCATCTGTCCGAGCTGGACAAGGACGACATTCAGTATTGCGCCGGCCATGTCCATGGCGAGTGCCGGAATGGACGGGAGCATTGTGAGGCCTGTGAATGTGAAAAATGCATTGAGATACGCGCCAGAGAGGATATTGCCGATCTCCATGAGCGCCGACTGGTCCATCTGATCGAGCTGCTTTGTCTCCCCGTGGGGACGCCCCATGAGCGTATCCACCAGGTTGTACGCGCTCTTTTGCGGCAGGAGGAACAGGATATTGCCAGGAGCTTTTCCGTAAACACGCAGAAAAAGGCCCACAACAATAGAGTCCGGACCGCCAACCATATCGGGTACGTCTGTGATGGGAACAAGTGCCACCTTCGGCACATTCATATCAATTCGTGTATTGATAACCTGGGAGAGCGCCGTGGCGGAGTTGCCCGCTCCGATATTGCCTATCTCCCGCAAAGCATCGAGCTGATTTGGTGTCAAATCAAGTTCGTTCTTTTCTGTCATGTTTCTGATACCTCGTGTTTATAGGAACGGGACGTGCACAAAATATGCACGCCCACCCCATAACCTACTGCTTATTTTCCTTCCTGCGGAAGGCCGATAATCTCTGGCAGGTTCAGCATGACGATGAGACGGCCGTCGATATTGCCAATGCCGCTCAGGAAACGCATGCCTTCCTTGTTGTTGATCGCCTTTTTCGCATCCACCGGCTTGCTCGTCAAATTGAGCACCTCCGTGACGGCATCCACGAGGATGCCTACGTGGACATCGTCCTCCGTGATGGTCACGATGCGGGTGTTCTCCGTATAGGGGGAGTCCTCAAGACCGAGGCGCTGCTTCAGGTCGATAACAGGAAGCACGGAGCCGCGGAGATTGATAACACCCTTGATGTAGTCCTGTGCGAAGGGCACCCGGGTGATATCCGTCAGATTGCGGATCTCCTGGACATTCAGGATGCTCACGCCATATTCCTCGTCGCGGAGCTTGAAGGCAACGACCTGCATGCTTTCAAATTCCTGCTTGTTCTCATCTTTCTTCTTAGCCATCGTCAATATACCTCCTCTTACTGCATCATCGTTGCGACATCAAGGATGAGCGCTACGCGGCCATCGCCGAGGACCGTTGCGCCCGAGAACATCTTGAGGCCTGTGAACAGCTTGCCGAGCGTCTTGATGACGATTTCCTGTTGGCCGATGAGGTTGTCGACAACGATGCCGGCCTTTGTCTCGCCTGCATGGACGACGACGACGAACAGCTCGTTCGTATCCTTGACGTGGGGCACCTGGAAAGCGGACTCGAGGCGGATGATGGGGATGATCTCGCCGCGGAGGACGATGACTTCCTTGTTCTGGACCGTCTTGATATCCGTAGGCTGGATATTGATGGTGCTGTCGATGGAGCCGAGCGGAATGGCGTACATCTCTTCCTGGACCTTGACGAGCATGGCCTGGATGATAGCCAGCGTCAGAGGCAGCTTGATCTTGAAGACGGAGCCCTCGTTGATGTGGGTCTCCACGTCCACGTGGCCGGACAGGGCCTCGATCTTGCTGCGGACGACGTCCATGCCGACGCCGCGGCCGGAGATATCGCTGATCTTTTCTGCTGTGGAGAAGCCGGGGAGGAAGATGAGGCGGACAGCATCCGCATCATCGAGCTTCATGGCCTCTTCTTCCGTGATGACGCCCTTCTTGATGGCGACCTGACGGATCTTGTCCGGGTCGATGCCTGCGCCATCATCCGTGACCATGATGACCACGTTGTTGCCCTCATGGCGAGCGATGAGGCCGACCTCGCCGGTGCGGGGCTTGCCCTTCGCCTCGCGGTCGTCCGGGTGCTCGATGCCATGATCGAGGGAGTTGCGCAGGAGGTGCATGATCGGATCGCCGATCTCGTCGATGACCGTACGGTCGAGCTCTGTCTCCTCACCTTCGATGGTCAGGTTGATCTCCTTATCGAGCTCCTTCGACACATCGCGGACCATGCGGGGGAAGCGGTTGAACACGGCGCTGACCGGGACCATGCGGACCTTCATGACGATGTTCTGCAGGTCTGTCGTGACGCGATCCATCTGCTCGAGAGTCTCGGTGAGCTCTGCGAGGCGATGGGTCTGGCCGATCTGCTCCAGGCGGACCTTGTTGATGACGAGCTCGCCCATGAGGTTCATGAGGGTATCGAGCTTGTCGATATCGACACGGACGGACTGGCTCTGATGGGGCTTCTTGTGCTGGGCAGGCGCCGCCTTTGCAGCGGGCTTTGCCGCAGGCTTTGCGGCGGCCGGTGCTGCAGGCTTTGCAGCGGGTGCAGCCGGAGCGGCAGGCGCTGCTGCGGGAGCCGCAGCCGGAGCAGCCTCGATCTTCGCATCCGGATCCACGATCTCGCACTCGACCTTCTCCAGCTCCGAAATGGATCCGAGCGCGTCCTCGACGGCCTTGATCTCCGAGCCTGTCACGAGCAGCAGGTCAAAGCTGCGATCGAACTTCTCCTGCTCGAGATCCTCCGCCGGCGGCACGGATTTCACCACGTCGCCGAGCTCGTCGAGGGCATTCATGACCATGTAGGAGCGGGCTGACTTCAGCACGCAGGTCTCCGAGAGCGTCACACGGATGTGGATGCCCTGGAGGCCGCCTTCCTTTGCCTGCTTTAGCACATCCATATCGATGTCGGAAAGCTGCAGGGCAGCCGGGGAAAGGGCACCTGCCGCCGGAGCTGCCGCAGGGGCAGCCGCACCGTCTGCTGGTGCTCCAGCGGCCGGCGCAGCCGGTGCTGCTGCCGCAGGCGCCGGCTCACCCTTCGAGATGGAGCTGAGCTTCTTGACGAGGTCGGAGACATCCACGAGATCCTCCGGGTCGCCATTGCCCACGTTGTCGATCATCTGCTCCAAGGAGTCCAGGCATTTGAAAAGCGTATCGATGATGTCCTCATTGATCTGCAGCTGCTCCTTGCGGATGAGGTCCAGAACGTCCTCCATCTCATGGGTGAGCTCTGCGATCTTGTTGAAGCCCATCGTCGCGCTCATGCCCTTCAGCGTGTGCGCGTTGCGGAAGATCTCGTTGACGACTGCGACGGCTTCGCCATTTTCCTCCAGGCTCAGAAGGCCATCATTCAGTGATTGCAGATGTTCATGCGACTCATCGAGAAACATGTCCATGTACTGGCTGTTTTCCATACGTATTCCCCCTAAACTCCTTTGACGCATCCTGCGTGCAGGCTTTGCACGAGAAAATGCAACCTTATGGTTCTGTGATGCCCTTGGCAATGGCCAGCCGCTGTACGGTGAACGTATAGCGCACGATTGTGTTCGTGACGGCGCGCGAGAGGTGCTTGAACTTGACGCCCACATGGTAGACGGAGCGTTCCTCATCCAGCATGACCCTGTTGCACCGCGCGACATCGCACATGACATCGAGCGTCCCGATCCCTGGGAGGTTGTCAATCTCGATGCCGGCCTGTATGCCAGTCGGTATTTCCTTTGATAGGACAAAGCTCACGCCGGAGCCGCTGATATCGATCATGCGCGTCTCAATCGGCTCTCCGATCTTGCCTTCCTTGTCAACAAGGCGCACACGGATCGGAAGATTCGCGCGAACGCGCACAAACTGGCGATTCTGGTGGCGTTCTACCGTGTCCGGCACAGTGATGTACCAGACGGGAATCCGTCCTTCCAGATTCCCGGTCTTTTGGAAGGTGCTGAAAAAGCGATAGCGGCACTTGTCTCCCACGGCGAGGCCATACAGGCGCTCCCGTGCTGCGGGGATGATCGGCACACGCTTCTTGTTCAGCGGCATATCAACGACGAGGCTATCCCTTTGTATATCTTCAATACGGCTGGTATAGCGCTCATCGCTCCCTTCCAAATAGAACTCCATTCGCTGTCCTATTTTCAGAACCTGCTTTGCCTTTAATATTTCGCCCGCCATCCCTATTCTCCTCCATGTTTAACGTGTGTTTTCAAATATTTGCCACGTTTAACGTGTAAAATTGAATATCTGCCGCAAAAATCCCTTCCAGCCACTCGTCACAGTCATCTTGCTGCCATAAAGCGTGGCGTTTGCCAGCCCGTGAATGCAACGCGCTGCAATACTGGATGGATATGCAAGGAGAAACGGCGTCTGCGCCCTTACGGATCGCATGACGGCGGAATCCTCAAATATATAGCCAAGACAATCGATCGTCATCCCGAGAAAACGCTCCGAGGTCTGCTGGAGCTTTTTCACGACCTCCCGGCTCTCCGCCTCGTCGTACACACGATTGACCACGAGACGGATATTCTTCTCCCTGGCATACATGCTATAGGCCTTCATGACCGCATAGGCATCCGTGAGGGCCGTGGGCTCTGGCGTCGTGATGAGGAGCACCTCATCAGCGGCAAGGATGAAGTCCATGACGTTCTTGCCGAGCCCCGCCCCCGTATCGATGAGTATGATATCCGCAAAGTCTCCGCAGGCGGAAAGCTTTTGCATGAGCAGCTTCCGTTCCTCCGGCGTGAAGTCCGCAGCCTTCTCTATGCCGGAGCCGCCCGAAATGTATTGGAGCCCGTTTGGCCCCTTCTGGAGCACATCCGCGAGGCTCACGGATTCCTGCAAGAGATTCAGGAGATGTCCCTTGGATTTCGTGCCGAGTACCACATCCACATTTGCCATGCCGAGATCCGCATCAATGACAAGAACCCTCGTGCCGGCCTCTTTTAGTGCCAGGGCAAGGTTCACCGTCAGGTTCGTCTTGCCCACGCCACCCTTGCCGCTGGTGATGGCTATGACCCGGGCGCCGCTTGCAGGCGGCCCTTGGAGCTCTGCCTTCGGCCCCTCCTCCGCTTTTGTTCCGACAATCTGCCGGAGACGTTCTGCCTGATCTGTCGTCATGTCATTCCCTCAAGAGCAAATCCGCAAGATTCTTCGCATTGGCGGGAAGGATATCGTCCGGCACGCTCTGGCCTGTGGTGAGGAAGGAAAGCGAGATGTCCCTCCCCTTCAGAAGGTTCAGGATCATCCCTGCACTCGCCGTCTCGTCCGTCTTCGTGAAGATGACGCGGGAGGGCTTGCAGGCGGCGAACTTGTCCAGGATAACTTCCGCATCCCGCGCCTTCGTCGTGGCGCTCAGCACAAGGTGGACTTCCAGATTCTTGTTGATAGCCAAGAGATCCTGGAGCTCCTTCATCTGGAACTCATTGTTCTGGCTGCGGCCTGCCGTATCGATGAGGATGAGATCCTTGTTCCGATACTTGTGGATGGCCACCTTGAGCTCCTCCGGCGTGTAGACGATCTCGATGGGAAGCCCCAGAATATCGGAATAGGTCTTCAGCTGCTCCACAGCGGATATGCGATAGGTGTCCGCTGTGATGAGCGCCGCCTTCACGCCTCGCTCCAGCACGAAGCGGGCCGCGATCTTTGCCAGCGTCGTCGTCTTGCCGACGCCGGTGGCACCGATGAGGGCCACCGTGCGCACGCCATGCTTGTTGAGCTCGATGCCATCGGCAAAGCTTATCTCCTGATCGAGATAGGCTTCGAGGGCTTCCCGCGCCTTGTCATCCAGGCTGTCGAGAAGCGTCGCCCCTGCGGGCATCTTCCCCGCCATATCCTCAAGGATCTCCGGTGCGACCTCCTGCTGACGGAGAACTTCATCAAGGGTCAGCTTGTCCGCCGGCTGGTCCTTGCTCATGACGCGGGCCAAAAGCGTCTTCATCTGGGCCAGCTCCTCCTCAAGGCGCTGGATCTTTTCCGTTTCTTCCTTCTTCGCTTTCACGTCCTGGGCGTCCTTTCCATTGGGCGACACAGATTTCTCCACGGGAGCAGGCGCCGTAGCCTGCCGTACAGGCTGGGCTGGAGCTGCCGCCTGTACCGGAATCTGCTGGGCGCCCTGCGCCATGGGCTGCGGTGCCGGCTGCACTGGGGAGGCTGCCCTGGCTGGCTGCGGTGCCGGTGGGGCCGACTGCCGTGCTGCCTGCGGGGTCGTCGCCGGAGCTGTCTGCTGGACGGACGCCTGCTGGACTGGTGCCTGCGCCTGGATTTCCACCGGGGCCATTCCCGCTGTCTGCGGGGCCGTCCCCAGCTGCATACCAGGAGCCCTTCCCGGTGCCGCCTCGACGGGTCTTGGCATGGGAGGCATCGGCTCCTCGAGACGGGCTTCCACCTGCTCCAGCACGTCCCCCACCCGCTGCCCTGTGAGCGAGGGCTCGTTTGCTGCCGGGTGCACGAGCTCCTGGGGCGGCGGGCTTATGGGCGAGCTTGCTAGGCGCACTCCCTCTGGCGTCCCGTTTGTCTTATACTGTCCGAGGACGCTTCTCGGCTGGAGATTCAGCCGCACCGGTTCCTCCGGCACGATGCGCTTTGCCCGCTCCTGGGGCATGTCCGGCTCATCCTCTATGGCTGCCGTGACCTCCACGACCTCCTGGCCCCCCATTCCGAGGGTGCCGCCCTCCTTGTATTTTTTCGTATGAAGTATGACGGCATCGTCGCCTAGGGCCGCCTTTACCTCTTCCATGGCCTCCTTCATCGTGGAGGCCTTCACTACCTTTATCTGCACGTCAGATCTTCACCACCCCAAGAATCTGTATCTCAACACTCTGCTCGATTTCCGCCTGAGAAAGGACGATAAGCCCGGGCTCGGAGCGCTCCACGAGCTTCCGGAAATAAAGCCTGACCGCAGGGCTCGTGAGCACGATGGGCTGGCAGCCCATGTTCGTCAGCTTCTGAAGCTCCGTATTGAGGGAGTCAATCAGCCGCTTCATGGAGTCCGGATCGAGGCTCACATAGGAGCCGTGCTCCGTCCGCTGGACGGCACCTGCGATGCGGTTTTCGAGGGCCGGATCCAGCGTCACGCAAGGCAGCGTGCCATTTTGGACGTTTGCCTGGGTGATCTGGCGCGCCATGGCGTGGCGCACGTACTCCGTGAGGATCTCCGTGTCCTTCGTGGCACGCCCGTAGTCGGCCAGCACCTCGAGGATCGTCTCCATATCGCGGATGGAGATGCGCTCCCGCAGGAGGTTCTCCAGCACCTTCTGGACCTCGCCGACAGCCAGGAGGTTTGGCACCACCTCGTCCACGAGGGAGGGGTTCGACTTCTTGAGGTTGTCGATGAGGTTCTGGGTCTCCTGACGGCCGAGGATCTCGTCCGCATGCTGCTTGATGACCTCCGTGAGATGCGTCGCGAGGACGGAGACCGCATCGACGACGGTGTAGCCATTGAGCTCCGCCTGCTCCCGCTCGCTCTCCGGGATCCAGAGGGCCGGCAGGCCGAAGGCCGGCTCGATGGTCTCGATGCCCGGCACCTCTTCAAAGACCGTGCCGGAATTCATGGCGAGATAGTGGTCGAGCATGAGCTCGCCCTTCGCGATCTCCACGCCTTTGAGCTTTATGATGTAGGCGTTCGGCTTGATCTGGATATTGTCGCGGATGCGGATGGTGGGCACCACGAGGCCCAGCTCCAGGGCGCACTGACGACGGATCATGACGATGCGGTCGAGGAGGTCGCCGCCCTGGCCCGAGTCCACGAGAGGAATGAGAGAGTAGCCGATCTCCAGCTCCATGGGGTCCACCTGCAGGAGGGAGACGATGTTTTCCGGCGTCGTGGCCTTCTTCTTGGCCTGCACCTTCTTCTCCACCTTCTCCGTCTCCTCATGGACAGTCTCCCTGCGGCGCAGGTTCCAGCCGATAAAGCCGCAGAAGGCGGAAAGGGCGAGGAACGGGATGCCCGGGAGCCCCGGCACGATGGCGAAGAACACGAGGATGCCCGCCAGGATGAAGAAAATACGGGCATTGGCAAAGAGCTGATCCACGAGATCCCGGCCGAGATTGCCCTCCGCTGCGCTGCGGGTGACGATGATGCCGGTTGCCGTGGAGATGAGGAGAGCCGGTATCTGAGAGACGAGGCCCTCGCCGACAGTCAGCAGCGTGTACTGCTGGAGCGCCTGGGTCACATCGAGGCCCCGCTGCACCATTCCGATGATGAAGCCGCCGGAAATATTGATGAAGATGATGATGATTGCTGCGATGGCATCGCCCTTGACGAACTTCGAGGCACCATCCATAGCGCCGAAGAAGTCGGACTCCCGCTGGATCTTCTCGCGGCGCTTCTTCGCCTCCGCGTCCGTGATGGCGCCTTGGTTCAGATCCGCGTCGATGGCCATCTGCTTGCCAGGCATGGCATCGAGAGTGAAGCGGGCGGAGACCTCGGCGACACGCTCCGAGCCCTTCGTGATGACGATAAAGTTGATGGTGACGAGGATGGCGAATATGATGATGCCGACGACGGCGTTGCCGCCCACGACGAAGTTGCCGAACGCCGTGATGACCTCGCCAGCGTAGCCATCCAGGAGGATGAGGCGCGTGGAGGAGATGTTGAGGGCCAGCCGGAACAGGGTCGTTATCAAAAGGAGGGATGGAAAGACAGAAAGATCCAGGGCTTCCACATTGTAGATAGCCGACATGATGACCAGGAGCGCTATGGTGATGTTCATGCAGATCAAGAGATCCAGGAGCACCGTAGGTAGCGGTATGATCATCATGATGACAATGGTGACGATTGCGACGGCAATCATCACGTCACTGTATTTCTGTACGAAGGAACCACCGCCGCCGAGGCCGGCGGCAGCTGCCTGTGGTGCAGCCATAAACCATACTCCTTTTATGATGGGTTTGCTCGTGTATTACAGCGCTCCGCTTCTACCACGTAGAAGCCTGGGCGCGAGGATTTTCGATTGAATGCGCGTCTTACGCTCTAGGCGCGCCGGCGCTTCAGGCGATAGACATAGGCGAGGACCTCTGCCACGGATTGGAAGAGCTCCTGGGGAATCATCTGCCCGATCTCCGTCGAGGCGTACAGTGCCCGCGCCAGCGGCCGGTTTTCCACCAGGACGACACCCGCCTCCCGCGCGACTGCCTTGATTTTCTGGGCCACAAGATCCTGGCCCTTTGCCACGACGAGTGGCGCCACCATGCCCTTCTCGTATTTGAGGGCCACGGCGAAGTGGGTCGGGTTCGTGACGATGACGTCGGCCTTCGGCACTTCCTGCATCATGCGGGCCATGGCCATCTGACGCTGTTTCTGACGGATTTTGCCCTTGATCTGCGGGTCGCCTTCCGTCTGCTTCATCTCGTCCTTGACCTCCTGCTTCGTCATCTTGAGGTCCTGGGTCGTCTGCCATTTCTGGTAGCCGTAGTCGAGGATCGCTATGACGAGGATGACGCCGATGATCTTGAAGGCCATGGTGAAGATGATGCCCGAGGCCACCTCCAGGCTCGTCCCCAGATCATAGTAGATGAAATGCGGTATGGTGAGAATCTCATCCTTCAGGACGATGTAGAGGAACCCGCCGATGACGAGTATCTTCAGGACGGATTTCACCAGCTCCACGAGGGAGCGCTTGGAAAAGATACGCCCCATACCATTGATGGGATTCAGGTTCTCGAGCTTCGGCTCCAGCTTCTCCGTGCTGAAAAGCAGCCCGACCTGAAAGAAATTGATGACGAGCCCGATCAGCATGATGGCAATCATGATGGGAAAGGCTGTCTGGACCAGGATGATGATAAGTCCGATAAAGAGTTGCGTGATATACTCCTCATCAAAGGACTGATTGACATTCGTCAGGATATAGGTGGTGTACTGGGCGATGTGCCCGTAGATATCATTCCAAAGAATCTTCAGGGCAAAGAAGCCCACCAAGAGGACGAAGGCCGTATTGAGCTCCTGGCTTCGGCCGACCTGGCCCTTCTTGGCCGCATCGGCGCGCTTCTTGGCCGTCGGCTCCTCTGTCTTGTCCCCCGCGAAGAGCTGGAGATCGAAGACAAAGGAACTAGGGCTGCAGAGCTTCCAGGGCAATGTGGATGTTTCCATACATTTCATTGAACAACACATCCAGAAACAGGACGTAAAAGGGGAGAAGCATCGACAGGATGCTGATGCCCACGACAATCTGGAGGGGCAGGCCCACGACAAAGATATTGAGCTGGGGCATGGTGCGGGCGAGGATGCCGAGGCCCACATTCGTGAGCAGGATGGCGAATGTCACCGGCATCGCCACCTTCATGCCTGTCAGGAATATCCCTGCCGTGAACTTTGCGATGATGAGCGGAAGCGTCTGGCTCGGCTCCATGGCAAGGAGCGGAACAGAGCGGAAGCTCTCCACCAATGCCGCGATGAGCATGTGATGGCCATTCACCGCCAGGAATACAATGACTCCGAGATTATAAAGAAAACTTCCGATGAGCGGGATTTGCTGACCGGAAGTGGGATCCATGACATTCACGATGGCAAATCCGACCTGCATATCCATAATCTTGCCCGCCATATAGATGGCGGAAAAGGAAACGTACGCAACAAAGCCAATCAGCCAACCGATAAAGAGCTCTGCCAGCACGGACACAAAAAACGCCAAAAGCCCCGCCGGAGCCTGTACCTCCCCCAGTCCGTCCACGACAGGAAACAGCACGATCGTGATGGCAAACGCCGCCCCTGCCCGAAAGATCGCAGGGATGTTCATGCTGCCAAAGAAAGGCGAAATAATGAAGATGCCGCTCACGCGGGTCAGGAGAAGAAGAAATACGGCCCAATGGCTCGCCATGGCTTCGTAAATGTCCATTCCTGCCCCCTCACGTGATGACTTGCGGCAGATTCACAAAGATGTTTGTGACATACTCCACCATGATGCGCAGCATCCAAGGCCCGAATATCAAGATCGCCACAAAGACTGCGATGATCTTCGGGATAAAGGCCAGGGTCTGCTCCTGGATGGATGTGGTGGCCTGAAACACGCTGACCAGGAGGCCGACGATGAGGCCGAGGCCCAGCATCGGGGCTGAGACGAGAAGCACGACCCACAGAGCTTCCTGCCCATACTGTATGACGAGATCACCCGACATGGTCTGCCTCCCTACTTAAAGCTTACGATGAGGGACTTGATGAGCAGCTGCCATCCGTCCACCATGACAAAGAGAAGAATCTTGAAAGGCAGGGATATCATGACAGGCGGAAGCATCATCATGCCCATGGACATCAGCGTACTCGCCACGATCATGTCGATGACGATGAAGGGGATGTAGATCATAAAACCGATCTGGAAAGCCGTCTTGAGCTCGCTGATGATAAAGGCAGGAATGAGCGTGAAGGTCGAAACATCCTCCTGGGAGTCCGGCCGTGGCGCATCGGAAAGGTTGACAAAGAGCGCCAGATCCGCCTCGCGGGTCTGCTTGAACATGAACTCGCGTATGGGAGCCGCCACATTGTCAAGAGCCTGCTCCTGGGTAATCTGCCCCGCAAGATAGGGCTGGATGCCCTGCTCGTTCGCCTCCCCCCAATAGGGTGCCATGATATAGAAGGACAGGAAAAGCGACAGGGCGATGACCACCTGGTTTGGCGGGACATTCTGCGTGGATAGCGCATTGCGCAGGAATCCCAGGACCACCACGATACGGACGAAGGAGGTCGTCATGATGAGTATCGATGGCGCCAGCGTCAGGATTGTCAGCAGCGCCATGACCTGAAGCGTCACGGACACGTCCTGCGGATTCGTCGAGGCGCCGATGCCCACATTCACCGTGGGGACCGGTGCTGCAGCAAAGGATGTCTGCATCCCCAAAAAGAAAAGCACTCCAAGGATGCAGAGAATGCGGGAGCCACGCTTTTTATTCAAAGACAATCGGACCCTCCTCTGCTCTTATTTGCGGAATAGCGGCGGAATATTCTTCACTAGGTCGGACAATGCCCCGAACTGCTGGGAGAACATGTCATTTGCCGGCGGCAGCTCACGCCGCTCCTTGCGAAGCCTTTCGATTTCATCGGCATCCGTCACCTCTGTGAGAAGCGTGATGTTATGCTCTGTCACGCCCAGGAGAAAGACACGGCCAGCCACTTCGACGGCTGCCACACTTTTCCCTGGCCCCAAGGGGAGATTCGTCAGAATGCTCCCCTCTCCGCTCACGCTTCCCTTAGCAAAATGACCGCCCAGAAAACGGGCGGCCACATAAGCCATTCCCACCACGAAGGCGAAAATGACGAAGAGGCTGGCAAGATACGCAGCCGTGGACCACCAGGAAATCCCAGTGGGCTTCGGGTCTGCATTCTCATAGCCTGCTAGATACCCGCCGGAGGATGCCCCCTCCGCCGCAAGAGCATCTCCTTGTGACAGGATGATAAGAAATAGCAGGATGCCGAAGGCGATATAAGCCTTGCTGCGCATCAGCCGACTGCTTTGCGAACAGCTTCCAGAACGCGATCCGCCTGGAAGGGCTTGACGATGAAGTCACGAGCGCCTGCCTGGATCGCCTCGATGACCATGGCCTGCTGGCCCATGGCGCTGCACATGACGACCTTTGCATTCGGATCGATCTTCTTGATTTCCTTGACGGCGCTGATTCCATCCATTTCAGGCATCGTGATATCCATCGTCACGAGATCCGGCTTGAGCTCCTGGTACTTCTCCAGAGCCTTCATGCCATTTTCTGCCTCGCCGACAACCTCATAGCCATTCTTTGAAAGAATGTCCTTAACCATCATGCGCATGAATGCCGCATCGTCCACAACAAGAACACGAGTTGCCATATTTCATCTCTCCTTATTGAAGCAATGTTACTTCCCAATTCATTATTATCCTATATTATACTGGAAAAATCAGGCAAGGACAAGCATCCCGCAGGATTTTCCCTGTTTAACCGTAGCTAGAGACTACTGGAGCTTCGCCGCCCGCTCCTCCGGGGACGCGATCTCCGTGATGCGCACGCCGAAGTTTTCATCGATGACGACGACCTCGCCCTTTGCCAGGAACTTGCCGTTGACCTGGATATCGACGGGCTCGCCAGCGAGCTTATCCAGCTCCACGATGGAGCCATTCGTGAGCTCCAGGACCTCCTTGATGGTCTTCCTCGTGCGGCCCAGCTCCACCGTGACCTGCAGAGGAACATCGAGGATGAGGCCGATATTGGCATCGTTGACCTGGACAGGCGTGGTGGACAGCGGCGTGAACATCGCCGGTGCCACTGGCACATTCCCTGCCATAGCGGGCTGCGGTGCCATGCCATAGCCTTGGGGAGGCATGGGCGGCGGTGCTGCCGCCTGCACGGGAGGCGCTGCCGGGGTCGGCGCAGGTGCCGGAGCCGGTGCCGTGGGTGTCGGAGCCGGTGGCGTGGGTGTCGGAGCCGGTGGCGGCGCTGCTGCGGGATCCGGGCCAGGTGCCGGAGGCTCCTCTGCACCGGAGCCGCTGTTCATGAGGGACTCCACCATTTCCTTCGCCACATTGACGGGGAGGATCTGCATGATCTCACTGTCGATGAGGCCCTCGACCTCCATGCGGAACGAGGTCTTGACGATGGGCTCGTTCTTGCCCACGATCTCCGTGACCTTGTCCTCAGAGCCCAGGTCAATGAGATTGACCTTCGGAGGAGAGATATCGATTTTTTTGTTGAACATCGTCGAGAGCGATGTGGCGACGGCGCCCATCATCTGGTTCATGGACTCGCCCACAGCGCTCATGGCGATCTCGCCAATCTGCGTATCCGGGTTCGTGCCATCGCCGCCCATCATGAGGTCGGCGATGATGCCTGCATCCTGGCTCTGGATGGCGAGGACATTGTTACCCTCGATGCCGATGGTATAGCCCACCTCGACGATGAGGTACGGCATCGGGTACTGTTCCTGGATGGTCGACATGGTCGACATCGAAACAGAGGGGGTCGTGATATTGACCTTGTGCCCCAGGAGGACGGACAACGTCGTTGCCGCACTGCCCATGGAGATATTACCTATCTCCCCCAGGGCATCCTTTTCCATATCGGATAGAGCATCTTCCATGCCAGCGGGTGCATCAGCACCGTCCGCAGGAGCAGCATCAGCAGGAGCATCTGCAGGAGCGCTCTCGGCAGCGTCGCCACCAGCAGCACCGCCATTCAAGAGAGCATCAATCTCTTCCTGCGAGATCATATCGTCACTCATCCGTGTCTTCATCTCCTTCGTTTACTACTCTTGTGATCTGGACAGCCATCTTCTTGCCGGATGTACCCGGACGACAGTAAAATTTCGGCTTCTTGCCGACCAGGCAACGCATCTCATCCTTCACGCCCGTATCGAGCTGGAGGACATCGCCGAAGCCAAGTGTCAAGAATTCATGTATGGTGAGATTTAGCTGCCCCATCTCGACGATGAGCGGCACCTTTGTCCGCTCTATCTTGCGCTCCAGTATCTTTACAGCTGCTGGATCGTCGTCCTTCGAGACGGAAGCCGCCACCCAGAAGGTGGTGGTGAGCTTCGACATGATAGGCTCAAGGACAAGATAGGGAATACATATATTCATCATGCCCTCGATATCGCCGACCTTCATCTGTATGGTGATGATGACGACCATATCGCTTGGCGGCACGATCTGGGTGAACTGGGGATTCGATTCCGTCGCCTTTATGACCGGGGTGAACTTCACCACGTTCTCCCAGGCTTCTCGGAAATAGCGCATCGCCACATCAAAGTAGCGCTTCATGACGGCCTGCTCTATCTCCGTCAGCTCGCGCGACTTCATCTGTGTCTTTCCCTCGCCGCCAAACACGCGGTCAATGAACGAAAAAGCGATTTCCGTATTGACCTCCATGATGATGTTCCCCTTGAGGGGCGGCACGGAAAGAATACTGATGACAGAGGGATTTGCAAGGGACTGGATAAATTCCTGATACGTCAGTTGCTCCACCGAAGCAACCTCAACATTGACGACGGTGCGCAGATGGGTGGACAGATACGTATTGAGCGAGCGCGAGAAGGTCTCGTGCAGCATGAAGAGCGTTCGTATCTGATCCTTTGAGAATTTGTCAGGCCGCTTGAAATCGTAGACTTTTATTTTCTTCTGCTCTTCGTCCGCCTTGACTTCCTCTGCTGAAACAGAGCCGTCAGACAGGGCGGACAAGAGTTTGTCGATTTCGCTTTGCGACAGTACATCTTCTGCCAAACTTCATCCTCCTTCCTGTACGGATCTCACGTACTCACTGGAGCATGAAGCTTGTGATGTATACGTCATAGACAGAGCCCTGACCGAGCTTGTCATTCAGGGCATCCTTGAGCTTTTTCTTCAGGGCATCCTGCTTTGTCGCGTCGAATTCATCGAGCTTGGCACTCCGGAGGATCTCAAGCGTCGTATCGAGGATCTTCGTCTCCGCTGCGGACTGGAGCTTGCCATCGGCAATGTTGTCCTTCTTGCCAGGATTCATCTCCAGGACGATGCTCGTCTTGAGGAACTTGCCTGCCTTCTGGCCGCCCACATTGACGAGGATGCCTTCCTTCGCATCGCCTAGCTTGATGAACACGCCAGGATCATGGTGCTCCTGCACGCTCTCCTTGTTCGTGTCAGCAAGCATCTTCGACGTGACGAAAAACGATACGCCTACGGCCAGCAGAAGTCCGACGACGACAAGCACGACAATCAAGACAATCGGAGATTTCTTCTTTTCCGGTTCCGGTGCCGGTGCTGCAGCTTCCTCAGCTGCCGCCGGTGCCTTCTTTTTGTCAGCCATTCATATCCCTCCATAGTATTACGCGCCACCCACGGCTCATGCCGCCGGCGCCCTTCCGCAGGAGCGGGGTGCTTAGATCCAGCCCCACCCTGCAAGATTACTCTATCATTATATCAAGTGAACGGAAAATGTCCACCGCCGACTCCATTAAAATTGATGCAAAGCTCTCCGATATTTCATAACCCGGCGGACGATCTCATCCATCGGCTCATCGACGATGAGTTTTTTCCCGTTCGTCAATGTGATGACCGTGTCCGGCGTCTCCTCGATGGTCTCGATGATTTCCGCATTGAGCACGAACTCACCTTTCTTGTTCGTCTTCGAGTTGAACTTTGTCAGCATAATCATTGTTTGAATCGCTCCTTGAAATCCGGGCCGGCGCTCCCCGAAAGCAGGAGCACCAAAACACAATGCCTTATCTTTGTATTTAATTCTTCAAGAATGCGGATATTCCTTTATTTTTTTTGAAATCCGCCCGTTCTTTTTCTTATAAAAAATATACTTGACAAAAGGATGCAACGCCCCTATAATATTTCAAGTAATCACGGGATGTGGCACAGTTTGGTAGCGCGCCTCGTTCGGGACGAGGAGGCCGCAGGTTCGAATCCTGTCATCCCGACCATGAAAATATACCGCCTGAATGATCAGGCGGTTTTTTGTTGTCCTCAGCGAAGCTTGGAGCGCTTTGTGGCGTTCGACTTCGTGCTGGGCTTTTGGCGGCGGCTTCTTGGATTCCTCCCCTTGTGGGCCGCCCCCTTCCTGTTGGCATATTTTGACAGGGGCTTTTTCTCCTGCTTCTTTTCCTGCACGGCGGAGGCGGGCTTCTTGAGCTTCGTCTCCTTATGCTTCCGCTCGCTTTTTTCCTTCCGCAGGCGGCTCTTGATGCCCGCCTCGATGCGCCGGAGCTTTTCATACTCGTGGGGCGCGATGAGGGTGATAGCCTTTCCCGTGCTGCCAGCCCGTCCCGTCCTTCCGATGCGGTGGATATACCACTCGGTGCTCTGGGGCAGATCGTAGTTCACCACGTGGGTCACACCCTCGATGTCGAGGCCCCGGGCTGCGATATCCGTGGCGCAGAGAATCTGGAGCTTTGCCGCCCGGAAGTCCCGCAGCACCCGAGCTCGCTGCACCTGAGTCATATCCCCGTGAAGGGCGTCCGCAAGGTATCCTCGCACAGAGAGCTCCGTCGCCACCTGCTGGGCCCGCTCCTTCGTGCGGCAGAACACCATCATGAGATAGGGATTCTCCCCATTGATGACTTCGCATAGCCTGTCCAGCTTTTTCTCCGTCGACGCATCGATGATGACCTGCTCGATGGTGTCAAGCGTCACGGTCTCCGCCTTTATCTTCACGAACTTCGGCGCGTGCATGTACCGGAGGGCAAGAGCCCGGATGCGGTCCGGCATCGTGGCGGAGAACAGCAGGAACTGCCGATCCCTTGCCGTCTTTTCCAGAAGGCTCTCCACATCCTCCACGAAGCCCCGGTGGAGCATCTCGTCCGCCTCATCGAGGACGACGCGATTGACACTGCCGATGGTGAGGGTCCCCCGGCGCAGGTGATCAAGAAGCCGCCCCGGCGTGCCGATGATGAGGGCAGGTCCCCTCCTGAGCTTTTCCTTCTGTCGCTCGATATCCGCCCCGCCGTAGAGCACGAGCGAGGTCACCCCATAGACGGGAGAGAGGCTGTCCGCCACCCTGCCGATCTGGATCGCCAGCTCCCTGGTGGGGGCTATGACGAGGGCCTGGGCTGTCTTTCCCTGGGGCTTGAGTTTCTCGAGGATGGGCAGAAGAAAGGCCAAGGTCTTTCCCGTGCCGGTCTGAGCCTCGGCAATCACATCGTACCCCCCGCGAACAAGGGGGATCGCTTCCTCCTGGACAGGCGTCGCCTCCAGGATGCCCATTTGGCGTAGGGCCTCTGCCGCCTCCTTCTTGATGCCTAGTGCTTGAAAATCCATAACCATTCCTTTCTCAAAAAAATAGCAGCCGCCCAGGTGGGAGGCTGCTGCTCTTTATGCCGATACGTTGTCGTCCTTTTTCTTTGCGTCGATGGTCAGGACGGGATCCTTTTTCATCTGTACGACTTCCTTCGTGACACGGCACGCCTTTGCGCCCTCCACGGAAGGCACCTCATACATGACATTGCGCATGAGCCCCTCTATGATGGAGCGAAGGCCGCGGGCCCCCGTCTTGCGCTTCAATGCCTCCTTTGCGATGAGGCGAAGGGCGTCGTCATCAAAGGTGAGGGACACGCCATCCATCTCCATGAGCTTCTGGTACTGCTTCACGAGCGCATTCTTCGGCTTCGTCAGGATGCTCACGAGGGCATCCTCGTCCAGGGAGTCCAGCGTCACCACGATGGGCAGACGGCCGATGAACTCCGGGATGAGGCCATTCTTCAGGAGATCCTCCGGGAGAACCTTCCGAAGGGTCTCCCCCACATTGCGCTGGCGCTTGCTCTTAATCTGGGCGCCGAAGCCCAGCTGCTTCTGGCCCAGGCGGGCATCGATGATCTTCTCGATGCCGTCGAAGGCGCCGCCGCAGATAAAGAGGATGTTCGTCGTATTGATCTGGATGAGATCCTGGTGGGGATGCTTGCGTCCCCCCTGGGGCGGCACGGAGGCCGTCGTACCCTCGAGGATCTTCAGCAGGGCCTGCTGAACGCCCTCACCGGACACATCCCGGGTAATCGAGGGATTCTCCGACTTGCGGGCGATCTTATCGATCTCGTCGATGTAGACGATGCCGCGCTCTGCCCGCTCCACGTCGTAGTCTGCCGCCTGGATGAGCTTCAGGAGGATGTTTTCCACATCCTCGCCCACATAGCCCGCCTCCGTCAGCGTCGTGGCATCCGCGATGGCAAAGGGCACATTGAGGATGCGTGCCAGGGACTGGGCAAGAAGGGTCTTACCGGAGCCCGTGGGCCCGAGCATCAGGATGTTTGACTTCTGGAGCTCCACGTCATCCGCCTTCGGTGCTGCTGGCGGGCGATTGATGCGCTTGTAGTGGTTGTACACCGCCACGGACAGCGTCTTTTTCGCCTCGTCCTGGCCGATGACATACTGATCGAGGATCTCGCGGATCTCCTTTGGCTTCGGGATATCCTTGACCTCCACATCCTCTTCGTCATTGAGCTCCTCCTCGATGATCTCGTTGCAGAGCTCGATGCATTCATCGCAGATGTAGACGCCGGGACCTGCCACAAGCTTGCGGACCTGATCCTGGTTCTTTCCGCAAAAGGAACATTTCAGCTGACCTTTTTCGTCCCCAAACTTCAACATGTCCCCCTCCTATCAGTCCTTGTCATCGGATTTCTTTGATTTTTTCGGACGGATGATGACCTCGTCCACGAGGCCGTAGGCCTTTGCTTCCTCAGCCGTCATGAAGTTGTCCCGCTCCGTGTCCTCGTTGACCTCTTGAAGCGTCTTTCCCGTGGTATTCACGAGGATATCGTTGATGACCTCGCGGATGCGCAGGATCTCCCGTGCCTGGATCTGGATATCCGTGGACTGGCCCTGGGCGCCGCCAAGGGGCTGATGGATCATGACCCGGGCATTGGGGAGCGCATAGCGCTTGCCCTTCGCCCCTGCCGTCAGGAGGAGCGAGCCCATGCTGGCAGCCTGGCCGATGCAGATGGTCGACACATCCGGCTTGATGTACTGCATGGTGTCATAGATGGCAAGGCCAGCTGTCACCACGCCGCCGGGGCTGTTGATATAGAGATGGATGTCCTTGTCCGGGTCTTCCGACTCCAGGAAAAGGAGCTGGGCCACGACGACGTTTGCTACATTGTCGTCGATGGGCCCGCCGAGGAAGATGATGCGGTCCTTCAGGAGGCGCGAATAGATATCGTATGCCCGCTCTCCCCTGCTGGACTGCTCCACGACCATTGGTACGTAACTCATAATTGGGTACCCCCTAAAAGGGCTCACTTCGCGATGTTGTCGATGATGAACTGTGCCGTCTTCTTGCGGAGGACGGAAGCCGTCAGATCGCCAATGCGGCCCTGCTCTTTGATAATGCTCTGCACCTGCTTCGGCGTAGCGCCATAGGTCTGTGCCATGAGGGCGACCTCTGCGTCGAGATCGGCCGGCTCCACCTTGATGCCCTCGGTCTTTGCGACCTCCTCGAGCATGAGATCCGTGCGGACATTCTTCTCCGCCGTCTCACGATACTGCTCGCGGATCTTTGCGATATCTGTGTTGGCATACTGCAGGTACTGCTCGAAGCTCATGCCCTGCTGCTGGAGGCGCATGGCCATTTCCTGCAGCATGGACGTGACGCGGTTGTCGATCATGACGGGCGGGATGTCCACTTCGATATTCTCCGTGGCCTTCTCGATGGCTGCCTCGCGCTGGGCATTCTCCGCCACGCGCTCCGCCTGCTGCTCCAGGTTCTTGCGGACATCCGCCTTGAGCTCCTCGAGGGTCTCGAACTTGCTGACCTTCTTGGCGAGCTCGTCATCGATGGGAGGCAGATTCTTGCGCTTGATGGAGTGGATGGTGCACTTGAAGACAGCGGGCTTGCCGGCCAGCTCCTCGGAGTGGTACTCCTCGGGGAACGTGACATTCACATCCTTCTCCTCGCCGATCTTCATGCCGACGAGCTGATCCTCAAAGCCCGGGATGAAGCTGCCGGAGCCGATCTGCAGAGGATAGTCCTTGCCCTTGCCGCCCTCGAAGGCCTCGCCATCCACAAAGCCCTCGAAATCGAGGGTCGTGAAGTCGCCATTCTCGACGGTTGCGCCCTCCGGAGCATCCACCATGTTGCCCTGGCGCTCCTGGAAGGTCTTGATGCGAGCATCCACGTCCTCGTCCGTCGTCGCCTTCACATCCTTCGGGATGGAGAGGCCCTTGTACTCGCCGAGCTTCACGTCCGGGCGCTTCGTGGTGACGGCCTTGAAGACCACGTCCTTGCCGTCCTCGAGTGTCACGATGTCGATCTCCGGGCGGGTCACTGGCTCGATCTTCTCGCTGTCAAGAGCCTCGGAGAAGGCCTGGGGTGCCACGAGGTCAAAGGCCTCGCGGAGAAGGTTATCCTTTCCCACGTGGCGGATGATGATGCTCTTCGGTGCCTTCCCCTTGCGGAAGCCAGGTATATTTACACGACCTGCCAGGTTCTTCGCTGCGCGGTCAACAGCCTTATTGAGCTTGTCTGCCTCTACCGTAATCGTCAGCGTAACCTGCTGGTTCTCGCCGTTTTCAACCGTTACATTCATTCTGTGAAATGACCTCCTGTATATTGTCTTTCTGCGACCAGATCGAGCCATGCGCCCTAGCATATAGGGTAAAAGCGTCGAACCCACGTCATATAGCTCCAATAATAGCATAAAAAAATCAAGTTGACAAGGGAAAATAGATTGTGTTTTCTATTGCAAAGCCTTTGGAGCCGTGCTATACTGTATAGACTACATGGGGATGTAATGGTTTCGACGGGGTACGGAAGCCATGAGGTTCGCAGGCCAATGGTCATGAAGCCTAAAGCTTGGCCGGCAAAATTCAACTGACGAAGCTGAATACGCATACGCTGCCTGAGCCTAGGCTCTGCAGCCCCTCTGGAAGTACAAGCCATCTGCCAACCCGGAGGTTTTAAATAAAGATGGATGCTTTCCTGCTTCTAAGAAAGCAGGTGGTGGAGACCTCTGAATCCTTGGGATTCGCTCCTATGTTGCCTGCATACTCAGGCTATTGCGATAGTGCCTTATGATGTGGATGTATTTCGGACAGGAGTTCGATTCTCCTCATCTCCACCATTCCCATAACATGACGACCGCTTGCGTTTGCAGGCGGTCTTTTTGTGCCCCGTCCCAGAGCCTTTTTACATCTTCCTCGCAGACTCCCCCTGACCCTATCGGGCCATCCCCCTCTAGAGGGGGACGAGGCAAGGCGAGACCGTATCGCAATAGATAGCTACGTTTGCGGAAACTGCGGGCAAGCGTATTCGTCAGTGGACTGTTACATCCCATTGCCAATCCTATGAGCCTTGCGTGCCTCCCTCTAGAGGGAGGTGGCGCGCGAAGCGCGTCGGAGGGAGTCTTGATGCTGGTACTGACTCATATAAAAAGTGCTGTAAAGAAATGGTTCTGCATTTCCTTACAGCACTTTTGCCATTACGCTATACCTTAGCGCTTCATATTGATGAGGGTTTCGAGCATTTCGTCGCCGACGGTGATGATCTTCGAGTTCGACTGGAAGCCGCGCTGGGT
>CAMCRT010000034.1 GCA_945877355.1 uncultured Mitsuokella sp.
GTGACCTCCACCTCCTGCATGGAGTCATCGAGCACATCCTCTGCCGCCTGGGATTCGCTCTTGATGTCGATCTTCCAGCCGGTGAGCTTTGCCGCGAGGCGGGCATTCTGGCCCTCCTTGCCGATGGCGAGGGAGAGCTGGTAGTCCGGCACGACGACCCGGGAGACCTTTTCCTCCTCGTTGATGGCGACGGAGACGACCTTTGCGGGAGAGAGTGCATTGGCGATGAATTTCGCCGAGTTCTCATTCCACTTTACGATGTCGATTTTCTCCTCGCCCAGCTCGTCCACGACGGCCTGCACGCGCATGCCATGGTGGCCAACGCAGGAGCCCACCGGATCCACATTCTCGTCGTTGGAGTAGACGGCGATCTTCGAGCGGCTGCCGGGCTCTCGCGCCACGGATCGGATCTCCACCGTGCCGTCCTGGATCTCCGGCACCTCCAGCTCGAAGAGGCGCTTCAGGAGGCCCGGATGGGTGCGGGACACGACGATCTGGGGTCCCTTGCTCGTCTTTCTTACCTCCACCACATAGGCCTTGACCCGCTGGCCGAAGTGGTAGGTCTCCCCTGGGATCTGCTCCGAAGGGGTGAGCACAGCCTCGGTCTTTCCCAGGTCGAGGATGACATTGCGTCCCTCTGCCCGCTGGACCTCGCCGGTGATGATGTCGCTCTCGCGGCTCATGTACTCCTCGTAGATGATGCCCCGCTCTGCCTCGCGGATGCGCTGGACGACCACCTGCTTCGCCGTCTGGGCGGCGATGCGGCCGAAGTTCGCCGGCGTCACCTCGATCTCCACCGTATCGCCGATGGCGTAGTCCGGGTGGATCGTCTTTGCCTGGGCAAGGGAGATCTCCGTGATGTCATCCACCACTTCGTCGACGACGGTCTTGATGGCATAGACATGGTAGCTGCCCGTCTCCCGGGAGAGCGTCACGCGCACATTCTGTGCCGCAGCGAAGTTGCGCTTGTAGGCGGAGATGAGTGCCGCCTCGATGGCCTCAAAGAGTACCTCTTCCTCTATGCCTTTTTCGCGGCCCAGCTCCCGAAGCGTCGTCAGAAATTCCTGTCCGCTGTCCACCGCTTTCGTTTTTTTCTTTGCCAACGTTCTTCTCCTCTCAAATACAGGCGAGGACTCGCCTGGAAATACTAAGTCAAAAATCAATGTGCAGACGGATCTGTGCCGCCTCTTTCAGTGGGATGCTCATGGTGCCATCGAGAAGAATCGCCTCTCCATCAAAGCCTGTGAGGACTCCCGTATATTCCTTTTTGCCGTCCTTCGGCGCGTAGAGCGTCACGTCGACGGCCTTGCCCTGCTCCCGCGTGAAGTCCCGGGGCTTTCGGAGCACCCGGTCGATGCCGGGGGAGGATACCTCGAGGATGTAGCTCCCTGCTATGAAATCCCTTGCGTCGAGCTCCTGCTCCAGCCTCTCGCTGAGGGCCTGGCAGTCCTCGATATCGATGCCGCCCGGCTTGTCGATGAAAACCCGAAGATACCAGTCATGCTCCTTGACATACTCCACATCCACGAGCTCGATATCTGTCTGGTCAGCCAAAAGTTCCCGGGCGATGCCCTCGACTGACTCTTCTACCTCTTGCCTTCCCATGAAGCCTCCTCGTGTGCGGCAAATTCTTGCCGCAGCATAATACGAAAGAGTGGGCGACTGCCCACTCTTTCAGATTACTACCATAAATTTTTCTATAACATCATATCACGAATCATTTCTCTTGTAAATGGCTCTTTCCTAAATTATACGAAGGAAAAACGCTGCCTATGCTGTATTTACAGGGATACTCGTCCTCTACGACCTTTCTCCCACGCTTTTTATGCAATTGAAAAGACGCAGAAACATTCCACTGGTTCCGCGTCTTCTCAAAAAGATGTAAGGAAATGGGATCTCTGGAAACGGGGATTGGACGTCTCCAGGGAAGAGGACGATAGGTTCCGTTGCCTCGGGCAGGATGAACCCTCAGCGCCTATCGACACTGTTATTATGCCATAAAAAAGGATGATTGTCCAGTCTTATTTCCTATTTCGTCAAAATTTTTTCAAACAATTTCTCAGAAATGTTGGAACTCCCTGTCATTTATTTTCCGAAAACAGCTCCTACGAACCCTATAAGAACTGCGTTTCCTCCTCCCCGTAGGGAATTGAAAGAAAAGAGAAGCCGTCATATAATAGACCTAAACTTTTTGACCGGAGGATATAGTATGCAGAATCTTTCAGTGTACGCGGAGTGCAACACCTCCCCAGACCTTTCCATAAAGGAGGCCCTATGAATACAACGCGCATCCATGTCTTTGGCATCGTCCAGAGCGTCGGCTTCCGCCCCTATATCAGCCGTCTGGCTGCAGAGTACAGACTGCGAGGCACCGTGGCAAATCGCGGCGCCTTTGTGGAGATCTACGCCCAGGGAGAAAAGGCCGCTATAGAAGCCTTCTGCCGGGAAATCCCCCGCCAGGCGCCAAAGCGAGCTGCCATCCTGAAGGTGCAGACAGAAGAGCTCGACCGACCGCCCTTCCCCAGCTTTTCCATTGTGGAGAGCAGCCGGGAGGCGGGTGATATCTTCGTTTCGCCGGATATCGCCACCTGTGAGGACTGCCAGCGGGAGCTTTTCGATCCGACGAACCGTCGGTATCTTCATCCCTTCATCAACTGTACCGCCTGCGGTCCGCGGCTCACCATCCTCGAGGCCATGCCCTACGACCGGGAGCGCACGAGCATGAAGGACTTCCCCATGTGCGAGGCCTGCCGCCAAGAGTACGAGGACCCAGAGGATCGGCGCTACGATGCCCAGCCCGTCTGCTGCAACGACTGCGGACCGGAGGTATTCCTTCTGGATAGGCCCGAGGTACGCGGTGGCGAAGCCATCCCCCAGGTACGGCAGGTAATAGCCTCGGGCGGCATCGCCGCCATCAAGGGCATCGGCGGCTTTCACCTGTGCTGCGATGCAGGAAGCGAGGAGGCCGTGAGGCGCCTCCGCACCCGGAAGCACCGCCCTGCAAAGCCCTTTGCCATCATGCTGAAGGATGAGGCCGCCGTCCAGCGGGAATGCCTTTTGCCAGAAGCTATGCGCCCCATGCTGACGGGGCCGCAAAAGCCCATCCTGCTCCTCCAAAAGGCTCCCCACTCCACCCTCGCGCCCAGCGTCGCGCCGGGCAATCCCAAGGTGGGCGTCATGCTCCCCTACGCGCCCCTGCATCTGCTTCTCTTCTCCTATCCCGACGATGTCACTATGCCGGATATGCTGGTGATGACAAGCGGCAATCCCTCGGGGGCGCCGATATGCCATACGGACGAGGAGGCAAGGTCGGCGCTCTCGGACATTGCCGACGTCATCCTCACCCACGACCGGCGCATACGGCTCCGGTCGGACGACTCTGTCATGGACTGGTTCGAGGATGCCCCCTATATGATTCGTCGCAGCCGGGGCTTTGCACCGCTCCCTATAATGCTTTCCGACGACCTCCGGGGCGAGGTGCTGGCCATGGGGGGTGAGCTTAAAAATTCCTTTGCCCTGGCGAAGGGGAGCCTTATCTATCCCTCCCCCTATATCGGCGACATGACGGATCTCCGGGCCGTCCTCGCCCTGGAGGACTCGATCCCGTTGCTGGAATCCCTGCTGGAAATCCGCCCCAACCTCGTCGCCGTCGATATGCACCCCCGCTACAATACGAGGACGGTGGCCGAAAAGCTGGGGCTTCCCCTGCTACAGGTCCAGCATCACTACGCCCATATCCTTTCCTGCATGGCGGAAAATGATGTGCTGGAGCCCGTCCTCGGGGTCGCCTTTGACGGCACGGGCTACGGGACGGATAGAACGATCTGGGGCGGCGAAATCCTCGAGGCTTCTCCTAGGGGCTTCACGCGGCTCGCCTCCATCGAGCCCTTCCTCCAGCCCGGCGGGGACAAAGCCTCCCGAGAGGGCTGGCGCATTGCCTATTCTCTGCTTCACCAGTGCTACGGAGCAGAGGATGCGCTGCAGCTCGCGAAGCGCTACGAACTATGCACGGAAGAGGAGGCACATCTTGTCGCCTTCAAGCTTCAGCAGCAGGTCAACTGCATCGCCTCCACCAGCGCAGGGCGCCTCTTCGATGCGATAAGCGCAATGCTCGGCATAGCCCGCCGCTCTACCTTTGAGGGGGAGGCCGCCATGCTCCTGCAATTTGCAGCAGAGAGGGCAGAGGAGGCGAGGACTGCGCCCATTCGATGGGAGGAATACGCCTCTACAGCAGAGGACGGGCGGCTCCTCCTGCCAACTCTGGCGATTTTCCGCTCTCTCGTCCGGAAGCTCAACGAGGGGCAGTGCCGGGACACCCTTGCCCTCGCCTTTCACCGACAGCTCGCCTCCTGCATTGCCTTTGGCTGCATTGCTGCTCGAGAGCGCACAGGATACAACACTGTGGCCCTGAGTGGCGGCGTCTTTCAAAACACGCTGCTGCTTCGGGAAACAAAGTCACGTCTTGAAAAGAAGGGCTTCGCCGTCCTCATTCACCGGCTTATCCCGCCAAACGACGGGGGCATCGCCGTGGGCCAGGCTCTAGCCGCCCTTTCCCATCTGACGGGAAAACACACCCTTGAATAAGCCGCCTCATTTTACACGATACGGAGAACAAATATGACTACATACTTCTATTTTATTCCAGCCTTCCTAGGCGGGCTGCTATTCGCCCGCTCTGCCTCCCGCGCCGTCGATGTCCTTTATAAGAAGCGTGCGGAACACCTCACCTTTCCCGAGAAGGTCGCAGCCCGCAGCAAGCGACGCCAGATTTATCTGACAGTGGGTGCCACCCTTATCTTCTACTTTGCCTCCATCCTCACCATCGGCATCCCGTCCTTCCTCCTCCATTTGCTACCCTCCCTGCTGCTGCTCCTCGTGGTCATCACGGACAGCGAGCAACACCTGATATTCGACGAGGTAAATGGCGCCCTCGTGGTCCTCGGCCTCCTCTCCTACGCCCTTTCCTGCCTGGGAATGGAGGGAATCGTCCCGACGGGTGTCCTCGATGCGCCGCTGCCGGCCGCCCTTGTGGCGGGGCTCTCCTTTGCCGTGCTCGCCATCCTCACCCGGGGCGGCATCGGCGGCGGGGATGTGAAGCTCCTCTTCGCCCTGGGCCTCCTGCTGGGCGCTGACCGCACCATGGCCTGCGTCTTTGTGGGAGCCATCGCCGGAGGTCTCGGCGCCCTCCTCCATCTGCTGCGCCACCACGACAAGAGAGCCCTCATCGCCTATGGCCCCTACTACGCCATCCCCGCCATCCTCCTGCTGCTCCTCCCCTGAAGCCATGACCCCCATAGGGGCTTCTGCTTTCCCCTCGTCTTTGCTACAATAGTTACGACTATTCGAATTTTACGGAGGAAAGCCCATGCATATTCCTGAAAATTATCTCAGCCCCTCCACCTGTGCCGTTTTCGGCGCGGCGATGCTGCCCGTCTGGTGGATGGCGGTGAAGAAGGTCAAGGAGGACCTGCCCCGGGAGAAGATCGCCCTGCTGGGCGCCTTTGCCTCCTTTTCCTTCCTCGCCATGATGTTCAACCTGCCCCTGCCGGGGGGAACGACGGGCCACGCGGTGGGGTCGGTGCTGCTCGCCATATTGTTCGGCCCCTGGGCGGCCTGTCTCGCCGTGAGCCTGGCGCTCTTTGTGCAGGCCCTCTTCTTCGGGGACGGCGGCCTCCTGGCCTTCGGAGCCAATGCCTTTAACATGGCGTTCCTCATGCCCTTTGGCGGGGCGCTCATCTACCGGTCCCTTCGCAGGCTGCTCCCCCGCATGGCCTCTGCCGCCATCGCCTCCTATGGGGGGCTGAACCTGGCAGCTCTCATGGCGGCCATCGAGTTCGGCGTGCAGCCTCTCCTCTTTACGGATGGAGCTGGCCACGCGCTCTATGCCCCCTACCCCCTTTCCATCTCCATCCCCGCCATGATGCTCGGCCACCTGACCCTCTTCGGCCTGGCGGAGTCCTTCTTCACCTGCGGCGTCCTCGCCTTCCTGGCCCGGGTCCAGCCGGATCTGGTGGAGCGGGGCGAGGCCAGCTTCCGCGGGGTCTGGCCCCTCATCGGGGCGCTTATCGCCCTGTCCCCTCTGGGGCTTCTGGCGGCGGGCACGGCCTGGGGCGAGTGGTCCCCGGAGGAAATCGCGGGGCAGACCTTCTCGGGAGCCCCCCTGGGCTATACGCCCCTCGGCATGGAGCAGGGCTTTTCCCTCGCGGCGCTCTTCCCGGACTATGCCTTGGAGGGGCTCTCGGAGCCCACGGGCTACATCCTCTCCGCCTGCATCGGCACGGCCCTCCTCGTGATCCTGTTCAAGCTCTTCTCCTCCCTCCAGCCGAAGCGGGCGGACTACAGCGTCCATCGGAGCGAGGCATGAATAAGCTACCTGACTGGGCAACGCGCCCAGAGAAGTATCAAGCATCAGCAAAAAGGGAGCGGTATCTCTTCCGCTCCCTTTTGTATGTCACATCGCTCCTTCGCTCCTTCCACGCCCTTCGCGAGGAGAGGCGCTCTTTCTTTTCGCCCCTGGCGGGTCTTCTCGCGCTGCTGGTCTTTACCCTGCTCTGCGCCCTGACCCACCGGGCCGTCTTTCTCCTGGCGCTCTATGCGCCCCTGCTCCTCGCCCTTTGCTTCCTCCCCGCCGAGGCGCTGCGGCGGATACTACTATCCGCCCTTCTCGTGGCAGGGGCCTCCCTGCTCCTCGTGGCGCCCGCTGTCCTTTTCGGTGGCGCAGGCCTCGCTCTCCTCATTCCCGTGAAGGCCCTGTGGACGATGCTGGCCCTGCGGCTCTATGGGAGCGTCTTTTCCTGGAACAGCATCACAGGGGCCCTTGCCCGCCTGCGCGTGCCCGGTGTCATCATATTCCTGCTGGACTCCATGCTGCGAAATCTCGATATTCTCGGGCGAATGGCAGAAAACCAGCTAAGCGCCCTGCGCCTGCGCTCCATCGGAATAGACAGGCAGGGTCGAAGCCTGTTCCAGCTCCTGGGCACGCTTTTCCTCAGGACCCAGGCCTTTGGGGAGGCGACCCAGGAGGCCATGGTATGCCGGGGATTCTCCGGCGCCTATCCGAGGCCCTTCTCCAGCGGCTGGCAAAAAGGAGACGCTCTCCTTCTCCTTGCCGCCCTCCTGTACTGTCTTTTGTTCTTCCAAAAGGAGATGCCCCTTTGATCCGCCTCGATGACATTTGCTGTGCCTACGACGGAAAGCCCGTCCTCGCCCACGTGTCCTTTCACCTGAAGAAAGGAAGCTGTACCGCCCTTCTAGGGCCAAATGGCGCCGGAAAGTCCACGCTGCTGCGCCTGCTCAACGGCCTTGTGTTCCCGGACATTGGCTCTTACTGCTTTGACGGAACTGCCATCACGGAGCGGGCCCTGAAGGACGCTTCCTTTGAAAAGACCTTCCACCAGCGCATCGGCTTCGTCTGGCAGAGCCCCGATGTCCAGCTTTTCTGCAGCAGCGTGGAGGAGGAGCTGGCCTTCGGCCCCCGCCAAATGGGCCTTCCAGATGAGGAGGTCAGCCAGCGGGTCGCGGATGCCCTCGACCTCTTCCATATCGAGGAGCTAAAGGACCGTGCCCCCTACACCCTTTCCGGCGGCGAAAAGCAGCGGGTGGCCCTGGCTTCCGTGCTCACCATGAACCCCGATGTTTGGACCCTCGATGAGCCCTTCTCCGCCCTGGATGCAGAGGGTCAGGAGGAGCTCCTCTCCTTTTTCAAGGCCCTGAAGGGGGCAGGAAAGACGCTCCTCATCGCCACCCACGACGCGAAGAGCCTCGCCCCTCTCCTCGATGGCACCCTGACCCTGGGGCGCAACCATACCCTCGTGGCAGAGGGCGACGCGATTTCTTGAAAAATTGTCTTTTCTTCCAGAAAAATCCCCGCCAGCCCTTGCAATTTTTCATCAGTCGTGATAAAGTAATTTGGAAATGATACCGCAAGGGGGTGAAATACTTGCCTAACATCAAAGCATCTATCCTGAGTGTGAAATCCGACGCTAAGCGCCATGCAAAGAACGCTGCTGAGAAGTCCCGTGTCCGCACGGCTGCCCGCCGCGTCCTCGAGGCTATCGAGTCTGGCGATGTCGACGAAGCGAAGTCCCGCCTGCGTCTTGCCTGCAAGACGATCGATCAGGCTGCTGCCAACAAGGTCTTCCACAAGAACTGCGCAGCCCGTAAGAAGTCTCGCCTCGCCCGCAAGGTCAACGCACTGGCGAAGTAAGAGTCGCAACCATAGAAAACGGGAGTATTCCATGAAGTACGCTTCAAGGAATGCTCCCGTTTTCTATTGCCTCATTGAACTAAAAACAAGAATATGATAATATCCTTTTAGAGAAGGCATTTCCTCCGTGCGGCTTGGAGTTGAAAAACCTGGCGGCGGTTTGAAGGGAAATGCCTTTTCTAGTGCGCTGGCATTCTTGATTTCTGCCCCATATTATGATACACTTCAGTCAGGGCATCCTCTCCATTGTGACGAGTAAGCGTAGGCACAGTGGCAGTAGCGTCGATAGAATCGTTACCTTCTCCGATTGCACTGGATGTCCTTTTTTGCAAGCAAAAGACCGTCAATCCTCTTTGATTGGCGGTCTCTTTCTATTTCTGTATTTCGCGCAGCGAAGAGATTACTTTCCTGTGCTGCCGCGCTTTGTCATGGGGATGCCCTTCTTGCAGAGGGGGCAGTCCTCGGGCTTGTAGGTCTCCACGTCCATGGTGAGGAGCGCAAACTTCTCCACGCCGTCGAACTGGGCCTTGCCGGCGCTGCGGTCCACCAGCATGGACACGGCCACGGGGATGCCACCGTGGGCGCGGACCACGTCGATGACCTCCTGGATGGAGCCGCCCGTCGTCACGATGTCCTCCACGATGAGGCAGCGCTCCCCCTCGTGGAGGGTGAAGCCCCGGCGGAAGGTCATCTTGCCATTGACCCGCTCCGTAAAGATGGCGCGAGTGCCAAGGGCCTTGCCCGTCTCATGGGCCAGCAGGATGCCGCCCGTCACAGGGCCCACGACCGTCTCGATCTTTGCGTCCTTGAAGTGCTCTGCCATGGCCTTGCAGAGCTTTTCCGTATACTCCGGATGCTGGAGGACGTTGAACTTCTCCACATAGTGGGGGCTGTGGAGCCCCGAGGTCAGGAGAAAATGGCCATCCATGATGGCATTCGTCTTGACGAGAAGCTCCCTTACTTCTTCCTGGGTCATAGTGCACACTCCATTTCTTGTAAAATCTTCTCTGCCGCTTCCTTCGGATTCGCCGCGGCGCGGATGGGCCGGCCCACGACGAGGTGGGAGGCACCGGCCTTGAGGGCCGCAGCGGGTGTCGCCACGCGGCTCTGGTCGTCGATAGCGGCCTCCGCAGGGCGCACTCCCGGCGTCACGATGAGGAAGTCCTCCCCACAGGCCTCGCGAATAGCCTTTGCCTCCTGGGGAGAGGCCACGACGCCGTCGAGGCCCGCCTCCTTCGTGAGGCGCGCATAGCGCAGCACCGCGTCCCGCACGGAGCGCTCATTGCCCATGGCGTGCCAGTCCATTTCGCCGATGCTCGTAAGCACCGTGATGGCGATGAGCTTCGGCGCGGGGACCCCCTTCTTCGCCGCGGCCTCCCGGAGGCGCTCCGCCCCCGTCTTCATCATGGGCAGGCCGCCGGAGGCGTGGACATTCAGGATGTCCGCCCCGAGGGCGCTCAGGGAGCAGAGGCCCCCTGCCACCGTGTTGGGGATATCGTGGAGCTTCAGGTCGAGGAAGACCTGCTTCCCCTCCTCCTTCAGGTAGCGGACGATGCCGCCGCCCACGGCGTAGAAGAGCTCCATGCCCACCTTGTAATAGGAAGCGGTGTCCCCCAGCTCCTTTACGAGAGCCTTCGCCGAGGCCTCATCCGAGTAATCGAGTGCGACGATAAGCCGCTCCTTTGCCGTCATGCTAGCACCCCCCGTAAAAATCCATCGTTTGCCTTGCCCACGAGCTCCCGATAGGAGCGCAGCTTATGCCGGCGCACGTAGGCGGCGATGCCATCACAAATCTTCATGGTGACCTCCGGGTCGGTGAAGTTCGCCGTGCCGACGGCGACGGTCTCCGCCCCCGCCAGGAGGAACTCGATGGCATCCTCCGGGCTTGCGATGCCTCCCATGCCGATGATGGGAATCTTCACGGCCCGGGCCACCTGGTAGACCATGCGAAGGGCCACAGGCTTCACCGCAGGGCCCGAGAGGCCGCCTGTCACATTGCCCAGGACAGGCCGCTGCCGCTCGATATCGATTTCCATGCCGATGAGGGTATTGATGAGGGAGACGGCGTCGGCCCCCGCCTCCTCCACCGCCCTTGCCATGCCGGCGATATCCGTCACATTGGGCGAGAGCTTCAGGATGACGGGCTTTTTCGTATGGCTCCTTGCCGAGCGGACGACGGCAGAGGCCGCCGCTGGATCCGTTCCGAAGATGATGCCCCCATCCTTCACATTCGGGCAGGAGACATTGAGCTCGATGGCGGCGACGCCGGGCACATCGAGCATGCCCGCCAGCTCCCCGAACTCCTCCACGGAGCTGCCGGAGATATTGACGATGACATTCATCTCGTCCTTGATGCGAGGGAGGATATCCGACAGGAAGTAGTCCACGCCGGGATTCTCGAGGCCGATGCAGTTCAGCATGCCCATGGGGGTCTCCGTGATGCGCACGCCCTCGTTGCCGCGGCGGGGCTGCCGGGTCGTGCCCTTCACCATGACGCCGCCGAGGCGGGAGAGCTCCACGAAGTCGGCGAACTCCTCGCCGAAGCCGAAGGTGCCCGACGCTGTCAGGACAGGCGAGGCCATCTTGATGCCGAGAAATGTTGTCTCAAGGGTAGAATCCATCAGAAGAACACCTCCTCAGAGGGAAATACCGGGCCGTCCTTGCAGACCTTTTTGCGGCCATGGGCCGTGTCGATGGAGCAGGAAAGGCAGGCCCCGAGGCCGCAGCCCATGCGCCGCTCCAGGGACACCTCGCAGGGAAGCCCCTTCTCCTTTGCAATGGCCGCCACGGCCTTCATCATGGGGTCGGGCCCGCAGACGACGACGGCGTCGTAGCTGCCCTCGGAAAGGAGCTTTGGCAAGAGCTCCGTGACGAAGCCCTTCGTGCCGACGGAGCCATCGTCCGTGGTGATGAAGATGTTCTTCGCGATGCCGGCAAAGAGGGAGCGCCAGAAGACCTCCTCCTCATTGCGGCCGCCCATGAGGACATCCGCCTTCCCCTTCATGCCGGCGGCGTAGAAAAAGAGAGGCGAGAGCCCCATGCCGCCGCCGACGATGAGGGGGTGCTCATGCTCCATGGAAAAGCCATTGCCGAGAGGCCCCAGGAGGTTGACCGTGTCCCCCTCCTTGAGCTTTGCCATGGCCCGGGTGCCCCGGCCCAGCACCCGGTAGATGAAGGCGACGACACCATTTTCTGCGTCGGCCGCCACGACCCCCACCGGGCGGCGGAGAATAAAGGCGCCATTTAGGATGCGCAGGTCGACGAACTGGCCGGGCCTAGCCATTGACGCGATTTTCGGCGCATGGACGGCGAGATAGTATACGCCCCCTGCCAGACGCTGCTGGCCCTTGACCCTTGCGTCCTCCAGCATTTTCTTTTCCTGCTCAGGCAAGGTCGTCACCTCCGCCCACGTAGTCTTGGATGGCGAGGGAGTACACGAGACGGCGCTCCTTCATGAAGGACAGCACCCTGAGCACCTCCCAGGCCGTATCGAGGGAGGTCAGGCAGGCGATGCCATGCTCCACCGTGGCCCGGCGGATCTTGAAGCCGTCCTTTGCAGAGTGGCGGCCCTGGGTCAGGGTATTGATGACCATGTTGATCTTGCCGCTCTTGATGCGCTCGATGATGTCGGAGCTGCGCTCATGGACCTTGCCCACCACCTCCGCGTCGATGCCTACGGACTCGATGGCCGCTGCCGTGCCCTCCGTGGCCGCAATCTTGAAGCCCAGCTCGGAGAAGGCCCGGGCCAGCTGCTTCATCTCGTCCTTGTCCTTGTCGGCGACGGTGAAGAGGATGCAGCCCTCCGTGGGCACCTGTATCCCGGAGCCCACGATGGCCTTGTAGAGGGCCCGGGCATAGTGGTAGTCGATGCCCATGACCTCGCCGGTGGACTTCATCTCAGGCCCGAGGGCGATATCCACGTCCGTCATCTTCGCGAAGGAGAAGACAGGCGCCTTCACCGCCACGTAGGGCTTCGCCGGGACGAGGCCCGGATGGAGGCCCAGCTCGCGGATGGTGGAGCCCAGGGCGATGCGGGTGGCGAGATCCACCATGTCCACATTCGTGACCTTCGACAGGAAGGGCACCGTGCGGGAGGAGCGGGGATTCACCTCGATGATGTAGACCTCCCCCTCCACCACGACGAACTGGATGTTCAAGAGGCCCTTGACGTGGAGGGCCACTGCTAGCCGCTTCGTGTAGTCGATGATGGTGTAGATGACCTTCGCCGGCAGCGTCTGGGGCGGGTAGACGGCGATGGAGTCTCCGGAGTGGACGCCCGCCCGCTCCACATGCTCCATGATGCCGGGGATGATGACATCCACCCCATCGGAGATGCCATCCACCTCCACCTCGGTACCCTGCATATAGCGGTCCACCAGGACGGGATGGTCCGGCGTCACCTTCACGGCACGGCTCATGTAGTCCCGAAGCTCTGCCTCGTTGTAGACGATTTCCATAGCCCGGCCCCCCAGGACGTAGGAGGGGCGCACCATGACAGGATAGCCGATATTGGCGGCGCCATTTACGGCATCCTGAAGATTCGTCACGCTGATGCCCTGGGGACGGGGAATCTTCGTCTGGGTCAGCACCTCGTCGAAGCGCTCCCGGTCCTCTGCCCGGTCGATATCATCCACAGAGGTGCCGAAGACCTTGACCCCCGCCTTCTGGAGGGAGGCGGCGAGATTGATGGCCGTCTGGCCGCCGAACTGGACGATGACGCCCTCGGGCTTCTCCTTGTCGATGATATTGAGGACATCCTCCGGCGTCAGGGGCTCGAAGTAGAGCCGGTCGGAGATATCGAAGTCTGTGGAGACGGTCTCCGGATTGTTGTTGATGATGATGGCCTCGATGCCCATCTCCCGCAGGGCCCAGACCGAGTGGACGGAGCAGTAGTCAAACTCCACACCCTGGCCGATGCGGATGGGGCCGGAGCCCAGCACGACCACCTTGCGGGCATTCGACGTGCGCACCTCGTCCTCCTGGGCGTTGAAGGTGGAGTAGTAGTAGGGCGTCGCCGCCTCGAACTCTGCGGCGCAGGTATCGACCATCTTGTAGCAGGGCAGGATGCCCTCCGTCCTGCGCATGGAGCGGATTTCGTCGGCGGATTTTCCCGTGATTTCCCCGATGGAGCGGTCGGCGAGGCCCACCAGCTTTGCGGCCCTGAGGAGCTTCGGCGTGAGGCTCCCCTCCGCCAGGCGATTCTCCACCTCTGCGATGTTCTTGAGCTTCTCGATGAACCACTTGTCGATCTTCGTGACCTCGTGAATCTCGTCCACCGTGAGGAGGCGGCGGCGCAGGATCTCGCTGATGACGAAGATGCGCTCATCGTTGACCCGGGAAAGGGCCTTCTTGAGACGGGCATCATCCCACTCGTCCATCTTGTCCATGTGGAGTCGGTGCACGCCGATTTCCAGAGAGCGGACGGCCTTCAGGATGGCTCCCTCGAAGTGGCGGTCGATGCTCATGACCTCGCCCGTGGCCTTCATCTGGGTGCCCAGGGTCTTGTCCGCATAGACGAACTTGTCAAAGGGCCAACGGGGGAACTTGACGACGCAGTAGTCCAGGGCCGGCTCGAAACAGGCCTTCGTCTTCTGGGTCACGGCGTTCGTGATCTCATCGAGAGTATAGCCGATGGCAATCTTCGCCGAGACCTTGGCGATGGGATAGCCCGTGGCCTTCGACGCGAGGGCCGAGGAGCGGCTGACGCGGGGGTTGACCTCGATGACGTAGTAACGGTTGCTGTTGGGGTCCAGGGCGTACTGGGCGTTGCAGCCGCCCTCGATGCCAAGCTCCCGGATGATGCGCAGGGATGCCGAGCGCAGCATCTGATACTCGTGGTCCGTCAGCGTCTGGGAGGGGGCCACGACGATGGAGTCGCCCGTGTGGACGCCCACCGGGTCGAAGTTTTCCATGTTGCAGACAGTGATGCAGTTATCCGCCCCGTCCCGCATGACCTCGTACTCGATTTCCTTCCAGCCCGCCACACTGCGCTCGATGAGCACCTGGCCGATCATGGAGTAGGCCAGGCCCTTGATGACGATCTCGATGAGCTCTTCCTCATTCTCCGCGATGCCGCCGCCGGTGCCGCCCATGGTGTAGGCCGGACGCACGATGACCGGGTAGCCGATGCCGTTGGCAAACTCCACGGCGGAGGGCACGTCCTCCACGATGGTGCTCTCCGGGATGGGCTCCCCGAGCTTTTCCATGGTCTCCTTGAAGAGCTCCCGATCCTCTGCCCGCTTGATGGCGGTCAGGGGCGTGCCGAGGAGTTCCACGTTGAACTTCTTGAGGACCCCCGCCTCCGAGAGCTGCACGGCGAGGTTCAGGCCCGCCTGGCCGCCGAGGGTGGCGAGAAGCCCGTCCGGCCGCTCCTTCTCGATGATGGACGTGAGGAAGTCCACCGTCAATGGCTCGATGTAGACCCTGTCGGCGATGTGGTTATCCGTCATGATGGTGGCGGGGTTCGAGTTCACGAGGACGACCTCGAGGCCCTCCTCCTTCAGCGCGCGGCAGGCCTGGGTGCCTGCATAGTCGAACTCCGCCGCCTGGCCGATGATGATGGGGCCAGAGCCGATGACCATGACCTTCTTGAGATTTTCCTTTTTCGGCATCCTTATTCCCCCTTCATCAGCTTGAAGAATTCATCAAAGAGATACATATTGTCGTCCGGGCCCGGTGCCGCCTCCGGATGGTACTGGACGGAGAAGATGGGCAGCTCCTTGTGGCGCATGCCCTCCACGGTCCCATCGTTCACATTGATATGGGTGATCTCGAGGGGCAGGTCCTTCAGGGAGTCCCCATCGACGGCATAGCCGTGGTTCTGGGAGGAGATGTAGACCCTCCCCGTGCGGAGATCCTTTACCGGCTGGTTCGTGCCGCGGTGGCCGAACTTCAGCTTGTAGGTCTTTGCCCCGAAGGCGATGGAAAGCAGCTGATGGCCAAGGCAGATGCCAAATATGGGCTTCTTTCCGAAGAGCTTCTTGAGCTCCTCCACGATTTCCGGCACGTCGGCCGGGTCGCCCGGGCCATTGGACAGGAAGATGCCGTCCGGGTTCAGCGCGAGGATATCCTCCGCCTTCGTATGGGCCGGCAGCACCGTGACGCGGCAGCCCATGTCATTCATGGACTTCAAGATATTCTGCTTCACACCGAAGTCCAGGGCCGCCACGAAGGGTGCGTCCGGGGCGTCCGTCTCCAGCGTGTAGGCCTCGGGTGTCGAGACCTCCATGACCACGTCCTTCTTGATGGGCACAGCGAGGAGCCTGTCGACTTCCGCCTGGGGTGCGTCCTCTGCCACGATGACGCCCTTCATGGTGCCCGCCGAGCGGATTTTCCGCGTCACGGCCCGGGTGTCCACATTGTAGAGGCAGATGACGCCCTGCTCCGTCAAGAACTGTGCGAGGCTCTTCTCATAGTGCCAGTTGCTCCCCACCTCGCAGAGCTCGCCGATGATGAAGCCCCCCACGAAGGATTTGCGGGACTGCATGAAGATATCGGCGATGCCATAGTTGCCCACCATGGGGTAGGTCAGCGTCAAAAGCTGGCTGCAGTAGGAGGGGTCCGTCAGGCTTTCCTGATAGCCCACCATGCCCGTATTGAAGACGACCTCCCCCGTCGCCGTGCCGGGATTCAGCAGGTCGCCTGTAAAGATGGTCCCGTCCTCTAAGATAAGTTTTCCCTTCATTGTTGCACCTCGCTTACAGCACGCGGCCATCGCGCATGACGATTTTTCCGTCCACCACCGTCAGGACAGGCTTTCCCTTGAGCTCCCGCCCGATAAAGGGAGAGTGGCTTCCCTTCGTGTAGAACTTCTCCCCGTCCACCCTCCAGAGGAGCTCCGGGTCGATGACGGTGATGTCGGCCGCTTCCCCCTCATCGAGGGTGCCAGCCGCGAGCTGGAAGGCCCGGGCGGGCCCGGCCGTCATCCGTTCGATAAGGAGCGGGATGGAGATTTTGCCCTTGTGGACGAGATCCGTAAAGAGCACGCCCACCGCCGTCTCCAGGCCGGGGAAGCCCGAGGGAGCGTACATGTACTCCCGATCCTTTTCCTCCGGCGCATGGGGGGAGTGATCCGTGACGATGGCATCGATGGTGCCATCGAGGAGGCCTGCCAGCACTGCCTCCACGTCCTTCTGCTCCCGGAGGGGCGGATTGATCTTCGTGGAGCTGTCGGAAAGCTGCACCAGGTCGTCCGTCATGGTCAGGTGCTGGGGAGTGACCTCCGCCGTCACCCGGACGCCCCGCTTCTTCGCCTGGCGCACGATATCCACCGCGCCGGCGGAACTGATGTGGGCGACATGCACCCGGGCGCCGGCATACTCTGCCAGCAGCACGTCCCGGGCAGTAGCGATATCCTCCGCCACCGTGGGCCGCCCCTTCATGCCCAGCATGGCACTCCGGGCGCCCTCATTCATGACGCCCTCCTCCACGAGGCTGGTCTCCTCCTCATGGTTGATGATGACCTTGTCAAAGGTGTGGAGATAGTCGTAGGCATTCAGGAGCACCTTTGCCAACGGGTCGAAGTGGCCGTCATCGGAGAAGGCCACGGCCCCCGCCTCTATCATGTCGCCGAGCTCCGCGAGCTCCGCGCCCTTCTGCCCCTTCGTCACCGCGCCGATGATGCGAATGTGGACCTTGCCCACTTCCTCGGCCCGGGCCACCATGCTGCGCACGAGGGCCGCCGTATCGACGACAGGCGTGGTGTTCGGCATGGTGGCGACCGTCGTGAAGCCGCCGGCTGCCGCAGCGCTGGAGCCTGTGATGAAATCCTCCTTTGCCTCCTGACCCGGCTCCCGGAAATGCACGTGCATGTCGATGAGGCCCGGCGTAACGATTTTTCCCGCTGCGTCGTAGACCTCAGCGCCCTCTGCCGGCAGATTCTTTCCGACCTTCTGGATGCGGCCCTCTTCCACGAGGACATCGGAGATTTCATCGAAGGACTGGGATGGGTTGATGACGCGTCCCCCTTTTATCAAAAGCTTCACTCGGATTTCCCTCCCATCAATACGAGAACAAAGAGCGCCATGCGGACGGCTACGCCGTTCTGCACTTCCTCCTGGATGGCGGAGGCGCTGCCGTAGGCCACCGGCGTGGAGATTTCCCAGCCCTTGTTCATGGGACCAGGATGGAGCACCAGCACGTCCTCCTTGGCGAGGCGGAGGCGCTCGTCACTCAGCCCGAAGATGCGGGCATACTCCCGGGTTGTCGGGAAGAGGCCGCCCTTCATGCGCTCCAGCTGGATGCGAAGCACCTCGATGACATCGGCGCCGGCGATGGCCTCCTCCACCCGCTCGTGGACGAAGACGCTGGGGATATTCCCCAGGAACCGGGGCAGCAGCGTCTTCGGCCCTGCGATGTGGACCTCCATGCCCAGCTTCGTCATGCCGTAGATATCGGAGCGGGCCACCCGGCTGTGGAGCACGTCGCCCAGGATGGCGACCTTCAGCCCCTCGAGGCGTCCCTTCTTCTCCTGGATCGTGAAGAGATTGAGAAGCCCCTGGGAGGGGTGCGCATGGGCGCCGTCGCCTGCATTGAGGATGACGGGGCTCACGACCTTTGAGGCGTACTCTGCCGCCCCCTCTGCCTTATGGCGCATGACGATGGCATCAAAGCCCATGGCCTCCACCGTGTAGAGGGTGTCCCGCAGGCTCTCCCCCTTCACGATGCTCGAGGAGCTGGCCGCGATATTCACCACGTCGGCCCCCAGATATTTGCCCGCCAGCTCGAAGGACGTGCGGGTGCGCGTCGAGGGCTCATAGAAAAGTGTGACGATGGCCTTTCCTCGCAGCGTCGGCACCTTCTTGATGTCGCGATGGATGATGGACTTCATCTCCTTCGCTGTCTCCAGCACCAAGAGAATTTCCTCCTTCGAGAAATCCTCCAGCCCGAGGATGTTCTTTCCCCGCAGGGATATGGTGTTTTTCCCCAAACCTCTCAGCTCCTTTAGTGTCTCGCACCACGCCTATAGAAAAAGAGCTTCCTCATGCGATAAAAAGGCATAAGAAAGCTCCTTGCATATTTTGTTCGTAAGGCTCCCTTTATGCGCATCGCAGTACGCATCTTAAAAAGGCGTTTGTTTCATCGGATCTCGTTCGTTTCAAGTATTATACCCTACTTTTCGGAGGAAAGCAATACCGACGGAGGAGAAACTCGCCTCCTGAACCCTTCAAATCGCCTCAGATATTGAAGGGAGCAAAGAGACGGCGGAGGTAGTTGCGTCCCTTCGTCATGACCCGGATGACCGGCTCCATGGCCTTTGGCTGGCGCACCACCAGCTGCAGCACCTTGCGGCGGAGCTGGCGATAGTCTGCGTCGAAGTCCCGGAGCACATCCTCCATCTCCATCTCCACGGAGACCTCGGGGATATTCGACGGGATGATCTCCGCAGTGCGCCCGGTAATGCGGGCCACATCCCCCCAGAACGGGATATAGCACTCCAGGCCGAAGTCCTTCTGCAGCCGATCCTTCAGGGCCTCCTGGGCGTGGCCCTCGCCGTGGACGATGAAGACCTTCGCCGGCTTCGGGTCCCGGATGCTCTCCATCCAGTCTGCCAGCTGGTTCTGGTCCGCGTGAGCGGAGAAGCCGTCCAGCATCTTGATCTGGGCCTTGACCGCCACTTCCTCGCCGAGGATACGCACCCGCTTGATTCCATCCACGAGGCGCCGGCCGAGGCTCCCCTCCGCCTGGTAGCCCACAAAGAGAATCGTGGACTCCGGCCGCCAGAGGTTGTGCTTCAGATGGTGAAGGATGCGCCCGGCATCCGCCATGCCCGAGGCGGACAGGATGATGGCCGAGCCCTCCTCGCTATTGAGCGCCCTGGACTCCGCCGCCGTCTCCGAAATCTTCAGCTGGGGGAAGCGGATGGTGGAATGCTCCTTCGTGAAAAGGGCGATGGTCTCCTCGTCAAAGTCCTGGAAATTCTTCAGGAAAATCCGCGTCGCCTTGATGGCGAGAGGACTGTCGAGGATGATAGGAATATCCCCATCGAGACGCCCCGCCTTCCACAGGGTATAGAAATAGTATAGAAGCGTCTGGGTGCGCCCCACCGCAAAGGAGGGGATGATGACATTGCCACCCCGATCCATGGTGTCGTTGATGATCTCAAGAAGCGCCGATTCCTTGTCGTAGATCTGATGGAGCCTGTCGCCATAGGTGGACTCCACGAATACGAAGTCCGCCCCCTTCACATGAAAGGGATCCTTGATGATGGGCTGATCCGGCTGGCCGATATCCCCGGAGAACACGAGCTTCGTGGTCTTGTCCCCCTCGGTGACGGCCACATCGAGGATGGCAGAGCCCAGGATATGGCCTGCGTCGTGGTAGGTGACGGAGAGGCTGTCCGAGACCTTCAGGGGCTCCTCATAGGCCACGGGGGAGAAATATTTCAGCGCCTCCATGGCGTCGTCCAGAGTATAGAGCGCCTCTGTCGGCGCATCGCCACGACGACGGCCCTTGCGGGTGAGCATTTCCGCGTCCGATTCCTGGATATGGGCGGAATCCGGCAGCATGATGGAGACGAGGTCACAGGTGGACTTCGTGGCGTAGATCCTGCCGCGGAAGCCTTCCCGCACCAGCCGGGGAATGAGCCCGCAGTGATCCACGTGGGCATGGGTCAGGAATACCGCCTGGATGTCGGCTGGATGGAAGGGAAACTCCTCGTTGTTGAGCTCCCGAATCCGCTTTGCCCCCTGAAACATACCGCAGTCCACAAGATAGGACTCGTCCCCTGTCTGAAGCAGATAGCAGGAACCCGTAACCGTATGTGCAGCTCCGATAAACTCGATTTTCATAAAAATCGCCCCTTTCGTCTCGCTCTTTGCCTGAGCCTCCCACACTTCCTCTTCTTGATTGTAATATTCTGACTTTATCTCAAAAATCCTGCAAGAAAAGCGAAGAAAACTTTCCTAAGAAAATCATTTCTTCGCCATTCATACTTGCCTATTCGATTATTCCTCGCCGATGATGCGGACCTCGGGCTTCAGCTCGACGCCGTGGGCCTCACGGACGCGGCGCTGGACCTCACGAATGAGGTTTTGCACGTCGGCTGCCGTGGCCTCCCCTGCATTGACGACGAAGCCGGCATGCTTCGTTGAGACCTGGGCTCCGCCGACCGTAAGCCCCTTTAGGCCTGTCTGGTCGATGAGCGTCCCGGCAAAGTACCCCTCCGGCCGCTTGAACGTGCTGCCGGCACTGGGCATCTCCAGAGGCTGCTTCGCCTCCCGCCGCTCGGTGAAGCCCTGCATCTTCTCGCGGATCTCAGCTTGGTTGCCGGGTGCGAGCTCCAGCTCTACCTCGCAGATCGCCTCGCCGTTCTCCTGGAAAATGCTGTGGCGATAGCCCAGGTGAAGCGCTTCCCGCGGGAAGGTATGGACCTCCCCCTTCCCGTCCACGGACTTTACAGAGGCGATGACGTTCTTCATCTCCCCATCGTAGGCGCCGGCATTCATGAAGACGGCTCCGCCGATGCTGCCGGGAATGCCACAGGCGAACTCGAGCCCCGTGAGACTGCTGGCGGCCGCCACCTCGGAGACATCCTTCAGCATGGCACCTGCCGCTGCCCGGATCCGCCTGCCGTCCACCTCGATGTGGGACATGGGCCGGGCGAACTTTACCACGAGGCCACGGATGCCCTTGTCCAGTACCAGCACGTTGGAGCCGTTGCCGAGAATCGTAAAGGGAATATCGTACTCGGTAGCAAGCTGAAAAACCCGCTCCGTTTCCTCCAAAGAGGCGGGGAAAATCAGGCAATCCGCCGGCCCTCCGATCTGAAACGTCGTATGGAGCTTCATCGGTTCATCCAGCCGAATCCGATTCGCCTCGAGAAACGACCGGCACTTCTCCACAAACTCCTTCGCTATCAACAAACGACTCCCACCCATCTATAAAATACATACTGTCGGATATGTCCAAAGCCGAAACTGAATCTTTTCTCAAATGACAGAAATCATTATAGCCAGTTTCTATAGCTTTGGCAAGATTTGCCAGCACTGAACTGTATCCAAAAAACTGCCCGAAAACCGTGCATGTATTGTTACTAAGCATAATTCAAAATTTTACACCGAGAGTAAATCCTCCTGTGCTGTCTGATGTGTGAAAGCCCTCTGGCTTTTCTATGGGTGCTGAAACGAATACATCATAGAAGACATTCCCCACCGTTCCCCGAAGGCCAAGGACTGAGCCTACAATCATGCGCCCATTGTATAGATCGGATCCATACCCATATACAGCACCAATGTCCAGACCAAGATAAAGCTCCATCTTTTGCTTGGGAAACTTCGTAGCAAGCTCATTTCGAAGATACCATCCGTTCGTCCCCATGAGGGTCACTTCGCCATCGAAGCCGCGTACTGTATATCGATTTCCCATGCTGATCATGTCTACCCCATAGAGCCGCATACCGTTCATCGCATATTGCCCATGAAAGGATGATGTGAAGGTAGCAGGCCGGTTGCCAAGGGTAAAGGGATGGACATAGTCTGCATCAAAGACCCATAAGCGATAGCGCGTCTTCGGTGCCAAGGGATACGTCTTTTCCTCCTGTGCACCCAGCCACCCGAGTCCAAAGCGATGTGCCAACCGGAAATAAAAGGTATCCCGCCCCATGTACAGCCGCTCTGCATATCCCAGCTCCAGTGAAGTCTGGTGCATTGCCTGTATAGGAAGCTCCACATTGTTGATAAAGCTATGGGAATTCCTCTTTCGGAGCCGCAGATCCATACTCGTCTTCCGGCTTGCCGTACGATGAAGCACATAGTCCCAGGAAAACATCGAAATATTCGTATCTCCTGCACTGATGAAATCGTATGGATTGCTTTCCACGATCTGGTGGTATTTCGACCGCTGGTAGGAAAGCGTGAAGGTGTGATTCCCATACGGAATCGTATAGCTGATATGGTGTCCACGGGTTCCCTTGATGTAGCCATCCTGCGCTCCATCAAGATTCATGCCAATACGCAGGATATCATTTCGCTGGAATATTTGATCCACGCCGACGCTCCCATAGAATTGAAGCTTTCCCGTATCCTCAAGGCCGGAATCATCCATCGAAATCGTGCCGTAAACATTCCTGCTGCGCGACACCGTGACCACGATATCCGTCATCTGTGGTTCCTGTGCGGGCAGCAGTTTCACGGTAATATCCTGCGAAGGCAGCCGTTTTGCCTGCTCCAGCCCCTGCTCGATATCCCGCACATTCAGAATATCGCCCTCGCGAAACGGAAAGAGATTCCCTGTATAGAGGATATCACTCCCTTCTGCAAATCGAATCTCATGAATACGACCAATCTGCAGGACAAGACGCAACTCCCCATTCGAAAGATTCTGCTCCGGGATGACAACACGACTTGTCGAAAAGCCACGCTTCAGCAGTTCTCGATTCATCCTGTTGACGACCTCATTGATATCTTTTAACGAAAGCTCCCGCCCCTCATATCCTCGTGTGACATTGTCCAGAAAAGGAAACTTCTTCCCCTCATTTTTGACGATAATTTTGCCTATGAATATATGGACATCTGCCTCATCATCAGAAATCGTTTTAGAAGAGTCTGATGGCATGTCAATCTCCGCGCGTTTCTGATTTATTCGTTCATGTCTCTCTTCCTCTTGTATCCGGGACTGATCAAGCTGCTCTTGCTGTATCGGTGCAGCATTTGATACAGATGAAGAAAAAAGAACGGAAAGAGCGAACAACAAAGCTACTAAAATGATGATATGTCTCAAAGCTCCCCCTTTAGCTTCCAAAAAACAATATCGACAGTGTAAAATCTTGTGTGTAAACGCTGGTCAAGGTATAGCAAAAGAGACCAAATTCCATTATAGTGTTTAACGACAAAATACAAACACAAAGGAACGAGGTCTCTTCATGTCCAATCTTACCACGAAACTCATAACTTCGCTACTCCAAGGAAAGCCTGGTATGTGTCAAGCTTTTCTCGGTGAAAAATTTTAGACCTTGAAATATCCTGTTTT
>CAMCRT010000035.1 GCA_945877355.1 uncultured Mitsuokella sp.
AGACATGCGTATATCAGGAACGAGGCATCCCACAAGGTTTGTGATTGAGCCAAAATTTTAGGAGAATTTCCTTTTAACTCAGCCTATGCAGCGGAGCAATCTTTCGAGGAAATATGGTTGATTCAGCTTGATGTTTAAATAGAGTGAACTTAACACCATGAAGGTATAGCCCTCTTTCTCAAGATTGTTGCATAAAGCATCTACCTCATCCAGAATGTCCGCCGGCCAGAAAATTGTATTTTCCTCAGTTCAGACATGCCCCATCTTTTCATTATTGCTCACTATGCAAAAAACTTCGTTGCAACCATCGCTTGATTTTGCATCAGGCAGGGAATCGAATCCATGATTGGATATATTAAGCCAGAATTTCTTGCCACGTAGCACCCCCTATGATACTCTAGAACCTCGTGCGTAACAGGGCATCCCCAAGGGGTTGACGTTGATTCTGCTGTATTACTATGTTTGTGGATTATCATACAACCAATCGGATGAAGCGAATGAAAAGACAAGCCCAGCAAATCATACGAAACCACATCATATTCAAGAGACTTAGCGCACGCGTATAAATCCTTTACGTAACCATGGTGCACCATTCGCTCACGTTGTTCCACATTCGCAAATTCCCAAGCGGGCTCAAAAAGAATGATATAGTCATGAGCAACACGATACAACTCCGTCAGCAACTCTCGTTCGTGTCCTCCATTGGGTTCTAAGGCCAAGAAAGTATACATTACATTGATAGAAGATGTTTGCAATGGCAGACTAAAAATATCCCCCACAACAAAGTTTCCACCTGCTGGATTTTGAGGATTCATTTCCCTTTCAAACAGCTTCGCATATTTTATCCGTGACCAAGAGACATCTGCCCCCCCCCCGAAAAAACAAACGGCCTTTTAATCTGTTGCCGAACCGTAGAGAAGCAGGTTGCTTCGCCAATACCAGCTTCAAAAATTGACTTTCGATCACAATCGAGACTATCAATAATCTCCGCTATCTTCTCCGCCATCTCCCCCCTTGTATTTCTTTCCGTTTCGTCGGTATGATAAAGTTCCGTATAGCTTCCCGCTTGAAAATCATAGGATATCATAATATCTTCCAGCGTGTTTTCCTTGCTCATATCAAGCTTCTTCAAATACTCAATGATGTTTACATTCTCTTTTTCATAGAGCTCCTTTATACGAGCCAAAATTTTTCTTTTATCCACGTTCCTTTTCCTTTCAATTATTTCTTGATGTAGTCATATATTCACCATTATCTAAAATCATCTCACAAAATTCACGTACACAGCCTTCTCCTCCTTTTGTGTGACAGACGTAGCTTGCTGCTGTTTTATTCTTCTCCATGGCATCGGCAGGGGACGCAGATAACGCGGCAGCTTTCATTGGTTCAACATCGTTCACATCATCACCGATATAGGCAGCGGTGTCCCAGCTATATTTCTCATGTTCTCCAAAAAAAACATCCAAAAAAGACTTCTTATCTTTTATACCCATGAAGCAAAACTCCACTTTTAATTTCTGTGCACGATGGAAAACAATCTGAGTATCCTCCGCTGTCAGGATCATCGTAGCAATACCACGCTCACGAAGCAATGCAATACCCATTCCATCGCGTGTATTGAACTTTTTCAGCTCGTTCCCCTGCGCATCGTAATACATTCCACCATCCGTCATCGTCCCGTCCACATCTGTTACAAGCAGATTGATCTGATTCATATCGTAGCTCCATTCGTAGGTAGTATGAATAACTCATTCCAGAAAAACCTTTATGTAAATTCATCTCCCACTTTGATAAATGCTGGTCATATACAAACTCTTCTCACTTTTCTTAGTCCGTACGTTCAGCATAAATAAAATACCACGGCAGTAGCATTGCGCCTGAAACCTGCATACGAGTGCCGTCTGCCGTGGGGATGGTGTAGGTCTGCATACGCGGCGTGGCTGGTTTTGGAAGATCAAGATCGATGTCACACCGCTTGCAACGGAAATCTCCATAGCCAAGCCCCGCAAGGTATTTCTGGACGAGGGGGAAGGCGTAGATATTGTAATAGCGGTTGCCATCCTCTCCCCAGCCCTCATCGTTCCGCTCGAAATCCTCGATGCGGGTATAGAAATTGATACGACCTTCGTAAAAGAGAGAGGTAAGAGCGATAAAACGTGGCTTCAGCGCGGCAAGTGCTGCAATTGGCTTTTTATAGTCTTCAAAAGCGATGAGTGTCTGGAAGCTGACAATGCCGTCAAAGGCTCCGATATATTTTTCATCCATTGCAAACCAGTTGCCACGGACAAGCTCTGCATTGGGCTCCTCAATGTGCGCCAAACGCAAGAAATCCTCATCGTAGTCAATCCCCAGAAAACGCGAGGACGGAAAACGCTGAGCTAGATACCGAACATTTGCACCCCCCCGCATGCCATATCAAGGATATATGTATTCTCAAGAACTGTCTGCTGCTCCAGTCATTTCACAAAATGAACCGTACTGCGCTTCGGCTCAGTATACTGTTTGATGTGATATTCCAAATCCTTTGCTATGCGAGCTCGCGTCTCAAAAAAGAATCGACCTTGCACGTCTATATTGAGTATACCATGGAAAGAAGGTGATTGCTTGTTTTCGTTTATGTTGGCGCATTAGATTGCGTGTGGTTTGCCATGAAATCCCCTCCGATTTTACCAGCTTGTCCTGCCTCCATCCACAATGACGGTAGAACCCGTCATATAGGAGGATGCATCGGAAATAAGATATAGAATCGTGCAGACATACTCCTCCGGCTTACTCATTCGCCCCATGGGAATGCGCTTTGTCAGCTTCTCGACAAACTCCGCTGGTTGCCCATTCTCCAGACTCGCCGGGCAGAGTGTATTGATTCGTATCCCCTTTTCTGCCCAATAGATAGCCAAGTACTTTGTCAAGCCGATGAGGCCGTGCTTGACGACGGAGTAGGAGACCGGCTTAATTGTCTGCTCCTCCTCCGGAATGCCCTTCCGGTGATAGACCCTCTGATCAGGTGCAATGATACCATAGTCAGAGGATATGTTCAATATGACACCACTCCCCTGAAGCTCCATCTGTCGTCCAAAAACCTGTGCGCAGAGCATCGCACCTGTCAGTCCGACTGCAAGATCCTGATTCCATATATCTAGTGGGAAATCAGAAAACCGTGTCGCCCCTAGATTTCTTGACCCACCTTCCATCTTTGGATTGTTCGCCGCATTGTTAACCAGGATATCAATATGCCCATACTTCTCTACAAGCTGTTGGCAGAGTTCCTCTAAACCGGCGCGATTTGTAATATCTGCAACCTTCTTCTCCACTTGCACATCCGCACCGTATTCCTCCTGTAGAATGGCCTCGATGCGATTCATGCCGTCTGGCACGATATCCACGAGAACAGGGATGCCTCCGCCCTCAACGACTGCCTCCGCATGACGTCTTGCCAGCAAGCCCCCTCCTCCTGTGATGATTGAGACACGGTTCGTAATTTCAAATCGCTTGGTATAGCTTGTTTTCATTTATACTGTCCCTCTTTACCGTCGGGCTGCTGATCAGTTAGACCTTGTACTTTGCGATGAGTTTTCTGAGAACGGCGGCCTTTTCCTTCGCCAGCTCAAGATCTCGGTAATTCGTCTTGAACTGCATGATTTTCGGCTGGATGCGCTCCGCGACGGGGCAAAGTCCAGCCTCGTAGGAGACGTTTGCGTAGACCTCGGGCAGGCGTTTTGCAAAGGTATGCTCCGACATGACAGGCTCCAGATATGGTACGCTCCAGGCTCCATAGAAGCCGTCGCCTCCCATCTCAACATATTCCCGGCGGAAGTCTGTCCAAGATACGCCAATAGCTTCCTCTCCCTCATAGCGAACGCCGAGTGCGTAGTAGGAGTTCTCCGTATCCGGCAGATTTGCCTGAGGAATCATATAGTCACAGTCCGCCATTGCGTCCAAGAAAATCTCTGTCGTCTTCTTTCGTAGCTCCACAAGCTCCTCAACACGCTCCAGCTGAGCAAGGGCAACAGCTGCCGTGAATTCCGGCATGCGATAATTCCAGCCCAGGGAATCATGGCGCTTGTAGGCAGGATTTTGGAACATCTCCTTGTTCGTGTAGCGTACGCGTCCTTCATCGGCCTGTAGATTCTTAAACCCATGTCCGCCCAGCTTGCGCGCTGCCTTTGCATATTCTTCCGAGTTTGTGAGGATCATGCCGCCCTCACCGCAAGAAATATGCTTCGAGTTCTCAAAGCTGAAGCTGGCGAGATCCCCGAATGTGCCGAGGGTTTTCCCATGGTACGTCGTTAGAACCGCCTGTGCATCATCCTCTATGACTGCGATATGATGCTTCTTTGCAATGGCGAGTATCCGATCATAGTCCGGTGCTCCACCGTAGAGAGCAACAACGATGACTGCTCTTGTCTTCGGTGTAATCTTGCGCTCAAAATCTTCCGGATCCATCAAAAACGTATGCTCGTCCACATCGGCATAAACAGGAATGGCATTTGCATGGATTGTTGCCGTCGTATCCATGATGACCGTAAGGGCAGGCGAGATGACCTCATCACCGGGCTTGACCCCGACGGCTTCAAGCGCCATGTGTAGTGTTGATGTTCCAGAGTTCGCCGCTACACCGTAGCGCGTGCCAATCTTCTTTGCAAAAGCCTCCTCCAGGCCATGAACCATACTTCCCATCGTTGCCGACCAAGCCTGGCCCTCGAGGACTTTCGAGAGGTATTTGAGTTCATTTCCGAGGTATTTTGATGGGTTTTTCAGTTCTTCCATTACGATTACTCCTTTTCCTTCACGACGAGGTGTGTTTTTGCCTTCTGGTTGGCGAGGAATTCCTCCTGCCGGCCTATATTGATTTTTGCAATCTCTGGATGCTCGCGCAGATAGAGGACGATGTCCGCAAGATCCACATCATTTTCCTCACATTGGAAATGCTCAAAGACCTTCGTGTAAAACGCAAAATCCTCCGGATAGTCAAGGGTGCTGCGAATGTCGTTGCTGAAGTAAATCTCCGGGACATTTTCCAGCACACCCGTCCGAAATAGACCTGTATCCTTGAAATACGTCCACATCATTTCCGTATCATCCGACGCCTTGATTGAGCAGACCTTATCGAGAGCCTTTGCCGTAAAGGCATAGGTAAACGCACCACAGATGAGACCTTCCGGTGCTTCGATAAAGTCCAGCCCCCGCGTTTCAATTTGCTCGGCCCCCATGTCAAGAAGCTTTGGCTCACAGAAGAGGTCATCTCCGTCAAATGTAACGATATAATCCACTCCATAGGTCTTTGCCGCATTATTCCAGCGGTCAAGTTTGTCCTTTAGTGAGCCCCGGTAAACGAGTGCTCCATTTCGCTTCGCAATCTCTTCCACCTCATCGTCTATCGGCCGTGTCGTCGTGCATACAACGACAGCGTCAAACGACTTTGCCTGCTTAGCACGCTTTATGATCAACTCCATGACAGGATGACCGAGAATTTCACGCACCGCTTTGTTCGGCAGTCGGCTAGAATCTTTTCGTATCGTGATAAAAATTGCTTTTTTCAACATTCAGCACCCTCTTAGTTTTTTTCGTACTGCGCGCTCAGCCTCGCCAAGGAATTTCTCTCCCGTTCCCATCATCGTCTTAATATCTGCAACGCGCCCATGGAGCATTCCCATCGCTGAAACAGTGAGACTCGCCGCCTGGTCTGTCCCCCACATGCGATGGGAGAGCGTCACATGACGCTCAATGACACAGGCCCCCAGCGCAACAGCGACAACCGTTGGCTCCAAGTCACCCTCATGGCCGCTATAGCCGACAAGACAGTGGTAGCGTTCCTTGAGCGTCTGAATCATCTTTAGATTGATCTCCGCATAGGGTGTCGGGTAGCTAGAGTTTGTGTGCATGAGGAGAAAGCCGCCGATTGCCTCTCGTTCGAGTATCTCAACGGCATGATCGATCTCCTCCCAAGTGCTCATCCCAGTCGAGACGACGAGAGGCTTCCCGGACTTAGCCGCTTCCCGGAGAAGCTCATCATTCGTCAGGGTCGCGCTCGCTATCTTGAGGAATGGCACATCATACTTCAGCAAAAATCGTAGGCTAGGGATATCCCAGGGGGAGGCCGTCCAGTCAATTGGCTTCTCTGCACAGTATTTCTTGATGTAGCCATACTCCGCATCGCCAAATTCAATGTGCTTCTTATACTCCAGATAGGTCATGCGTCCCCAAGGCGTATCGCGCATCACGCCCTTCTGTGTCTCCGGGACAGCAATATCCGGCTCCCGCTTCTGGAACTTGACGCAGTCCCATTGGCAGGCATAAGCGGCATCCATCAGCCGCTTGGCGATCTGGAGATCGCCATTGTGGTTGATGCCGATCTCCGCGATCATATAGGGTGGCGCTTCTTCCGTGATTAACCGCGCCCCAAGGCGTACACCCTTCCTCATCATACAACTATCCCCTCCATCATTCGATCGATATTCCTTCAGCTACTTTAGTCCTCTGTCGAAAGTGGTGTCAACCCGGCGAGGATCGTATCTGCCATGCCCAAAGCTGCCATCTTCTCCCCATAGGCCTTGTCCAGCCGTTCATCCTGCAAAAAGCTCCAGGCGAAATGCCCACCAGGCCTACCCTGGGAGAGCCAATACAGATGATTGGCAAGCGGATAGCGCTGTACCTGCTGTATGAATGTTACCTGATATCCCGCTTTCTTTGCGAGCAGCGCCAGCGTTGTATTTGTATAAAGGTAGATATGACAATGCCAGTAGGTAAAGTCAGCAAATGGCTTACTTTGGTATTGCTTTAAAAGTGCATCCTCTGCATTTGGAACCTCGATAAGTAGCATTCCACTAGCCGATAAATGCTCTTTGAATTTTCTCAAATACAGTAGCGGGTCCTCCAGATGTTCCAGTACATGAAAGAGGGTGATGATATCAAATATCCCTATCTCATCGATAGATGCATGGCATGAAATACCGGCTTCTTTCAACTGGGTGCGCATCACTGTCTCAAGCTCAACGCCTTCGACTTGCTTTGCAACCTGTTTTGCCCGTACTAAAAAGCCCCCATCTCCACAACCAAAGTCGAGAACGCTCCTTCCTTCTATCATGTTTTCTGCAAAGCGAAAGCGGCGTTCATCATCCTTGCGCGTAGAAATCTGCAAATCCTCGATGCGTTCCCTTGCATGGTTGCGCATCCCAGAATCCGCGTAAAAGGATTCACTATCCTCAATTGACTCGCTCAAACGGACAAGGCCGCAATGCTTACAGGCAAGAACATCAATATCTTCGTACCCCCCCCGTGTACCTTTGTGCACAACCCGACTTTCAGATGAGCCACATAAAAAACAGGTATCCAGCTTCATTCTTTCCCACTGCCTCCTCAACGCACGAGATAGCTCGGCTTCTTCTGGGCAAAGGGGAACTTGTGAAGATCCGGCTTATTTTCGCCAAAAAATTCATCCACCGCAAGGGTTTCCCCATGAATGACACCGTAATCATCAAAGGCGACGATGCCTCCCTTGACCACTCGGTCGAAAAAGACGCGTAATGCCTCCTTCGCCGGCTCATAAATATCCGTATCAATATGAAGGAGCGCTATTTTCAGTTCTGGGTGGTCCACAACGTACTGTTTTGCTGTTTTCAGAATGTCGCCTTTCACAAGCTCCAGATTTCCAATGTCCTTATGCGCAAAGCTCTGCTCCAACTCTTCCTTTGTCAGGAATTCATTATTCGTCTGTCGGACCCATTCCTCACGGAATGCCTTATCCGCCGCATTCTTCGCCTCTGGAAATTCTCCAAATACATCAAAACCGATGATCTTCCGAGAGTTTTCATTTTCCAACAGTTCACGAAACGTCGCAAATTGGACAAGTGCCCCCCCCCCGAAAGACACCACATTCCACAATAGCGCCAGGACGGTCAATAATCTTCTTGTAAAGTTCATAATGAGCAAGAATATTTCCCATACGGGATACCCGGGAGGTCAGATAAAAGCCGTTCTCATAATCAAATGCTTTTGTTTCATCAAAACGATTAATCATGCTACATAATCCTTTCTGATAAATATATTAACACATGTAAACATCCTGGGTTATAATTCTGTTATTCGTCTGCGAATTTCTTGTAAGAAATGCTGGAAACTAGGCGATTTATTTGAGTCAAGCGCCATGTGGACTCCAATATTTCGGGCCCATTCCATCTTGCACCTTCCAATTTCCACATACGTCCCTTGCCGCTTCAGCGCCTCTGCACCCCCTTTGTACACAGCATCTGCAAGAACCTCCCACGTGCCACAAATACTGTCCTGCTTGTACTTTTGCAGGACAGCATTTCGCGCATGGGGATAGGCCTTGCGCAGGGCATCCCTATCGCCCAGGAGCCATGCCTCCATTTCTTCTATGGCAATACAGATTTCCGTGTCTGCTGCAGCCTGCGTCTTCGTCACGAGCTCATGCAGCTGTTGGGAAAATTCCGCCGTATCCCGCGCATCATTATCCAGCACTACGAAAATCGCAGCTGGTATACCTGTCAAGCTCCTTGCAAACCCACGCAAGTACATTGGCAGATCTGTGAGCAGCTTCTGTGTCTTAACATTCCCTGTGGGGCTTCGCTTCGGAATTCCTCCAATTCCTCGAAATGGCTTGACTTGATAGGTGGTAGAAGCATGCTGCTGCACGAGCTTCTCCATTACGATGTCAATCAAAGCCCCTCCCGACATATCCTCAACTAGGAATTGAAAATGCATCGCTTTTGCCTCACTCAAAATATTTGCTGTACCACAAATCCCCCAGCAAAACGCCTTCCGACACGAGATCGCTTACAAAGGCATAGTCGGAAGCCCTTTTGATTACGGAGAAGCCGTCCTCGCCTTTTTCCAGCACCCAAACCTGCTCCGGGCGAAGCGCATTCACAAAGAAAGGACTATGGGTCGTGACAAAGACTTGCTTCGAGTAGCCATTTCCGACGTTCCGCCGCATTTCCTCAGCCAGCGAGCCCAGATACTTGTGATACAGTCCGTTTTCGGGCTCTTCCACAAAAACAAGTCGGCGTGGGTTGCGCTCATTGAGTAAGAGATAGTACGCAAATAGCTTCAGCGTTCCGTCCGACATGCGCTGCGAATAAAACGGTGCATCGAATCCATCCTGCCAGAATTTGAGAATCATTTGCCCATTCTCCATTTTCTGCGGCTGGATTTTCTTTATATGTGGCAATTTCGTCTGGATTTCGCTCAATACTTTTTGGAAATCCTTTGGATTCTCCCGAAACATATATTGTGCCACATTGTTCAGATTGCTTCCAGAGCGATTCAGGTACGGTGCAGGAGCAGCCGTCTGGATTGTCCTGGCTGCATCCGGGGTGAAATAGCAGAGATACCAGCTTTGCAAAAAGGAAAGGAATTTCTCAATGCGGGTAAATTGCTTCATCGCCCCCAGCGTTACGATGCCGAGCTTTCTTGCATCGGTCATCTCGACAGCTTTTTTCTCACCGTAGTCCTTTCCATCTTCCTCCTGTCCTCCTTCCGTTCCCTCGAAGGCATAGCCCTGTCCGCCAAGCAAATGGAGAAAAGAAAGCGGACGACCGCTGCTTTGCCCGGCCCGGCGCTGCCTCAGTCGCTCCTCCCGGACATACGGGCGCTCCGCGCCATCTTTCCCTATCGTCAGCTCATAGGTGATCGGGCGCGCATTTGAGGTTTCACGATAGTATATTTCAAAGTGCATCGGATCCGTAGCACCCTGCGATAGCAGCTGGTCATATCCGCCTCGATTATTTGCTTCGCACGCAGTCTCCACATCTGAGGACAGGCAGTCCGACAAAAAGCCGAAGACGTCGGCAAGCGTGCTTTTCCCTGCACCGCTTACGCCAATGACTGCTACCATATTCCCAAGCTCTGCTCCAGCGTTCTTGCTGAACAACCGCCCCATGCGGATATCCTTGAGCGTTCCATAATTTTGGATCGCTATACCCAAAATCTTTCCCATACGCAGCCACACTTCCTCTCTACCACAGACAATCCTGCGTCTCCTAGGAATTGTTTTTCACGACGCCTCCCCTTGCGATTCCGCGGAAAAACAGTATTTCATCGATACGATTCCAGAGCCACGCTCCTTATTTTGTCACACATACGTAAACATTATAGCACACTTGTCCAGACTACGCATCCGCAAAATATTCCCTAAGGATATCCAACAGTCGCTTCCATAACCGTACTTGCCTCTCTTAATATTTACTCGAATAATGATCTACTATTCTCATTGTTAGGGCTCAAACTTCCCGCACCATAAATCAGCATAGAGCCTTGAAAACTATACTCAAGAAATAAGCAGGCGGGAAGTTCGCTTTGCGAATCATTAATCAAATCAATCCCATATAGGAGTACAAACATGAATCATTCCTGTCTCTTCAGGCATAATACTTTTCACAAATCTATCCCTATATTTTGTCAAAGTGCAATATTCTCGGCCATCGCTTGATCGATAGAAATTCCAAAGAATAAATGACATGAATTGATGTGGCGAAACAGCAGAAGACACCGGTATTCTGCAGTGTTCATACTGTCCTAATGTCAAATGTGACTTGGGATGACGGATTGGCTCAAATGCTTTCCCCGCATCAAAATCAAATCGCAATGGAACTGCGACGACACGTTCATCCAGAACATCAAGATATAATTCATCCTCAAGATATAGCTTTGATTCTTTCTGGAAGGTTTCCAAATCAGGTGCTGGGAGAAAGGACAACCGATGTTCTACCAATTCATCCTGAACAAACCGATACAAAAGTGTGATCAGAGCACCATCCAGCATCTTTAAATTGTACTGCTTCTTTTGATCAAGCTCCCGATACATATCCGCATAGGAAATCCCCTTCAGGAAAATAGAATAATCGGAATTGGATATTCCGATATCCACGACTCCATTCGGCTTCTCTTGAAACGATGGGAAATTTTCCGCATTCGTAAGGCTGGATCGGATGGCTTCCTCAGTTAGCTTTTGTATCTGTTGCAATACCTTCTTGGGGGTCAGCATGTCTATTGTCCCTTTCTCGATTCGACAAGTTTTCGAAGGATCTCTATCTGCTCCTTATCAAAATCCTCCGGGCGTACCATGCCTTTCTCCAGCTCATCAATCAAAGCTGCAAGGTTTCGCTGATTCCTTGCAATCCGATCTTTTTCGGCCTTGCTCATATCACGGTTGACAACATTCATCCGTTCCCGCTGCTCTCGTGTAGGACAAACAAAATCCAAACGGAAATCATGAGCTTTTACTTTCTGGTACTCTTCGATAAGCTGATCCATCGCCTTCCCGATGCCTACCACCCTAACCCATGCTTTGCTCCGAGTAATCGCTGTAAACAACTGATTGCGAACCTTTGCCAAATCGTAGGAAGGTGCATCAAAACAGCTCTCTGCATGGATAATATATACCATGGCCGCCTCATTTCCCTTTGCCCGATATATGCCAGTGAATACGACGGATGTATTGTCCTCGGAAAAGAAAACATCTGGAGCTGAATCAACTCCAGCAACATGCGATTGGATTCCCTGCTGGAAAAGCATTTCTCGGATAGAAGGCACATTTTTCCGTGTTGTAAATGGTTCTGGATTTATAACGACAATATCATCGTGGCGTAGTTCTTCTTCGCGAATATTTTTCACAATTTCCTCTGCGACCCAGCAATCCTGTTCTTCCTTCGTCTGAAAGGATTTGAATAAGACAAGATCATCATCAGGAGAATGCTCTTCCAAGAAAAGAGGACTGCTCTCTGGTGTCCTTTCCAATATTACATGCTGTCCATCCTCAAGGGCACCTTGCCGGACCTTATAGCCAATATCCTTCCATAAGCTATACTGGTCAAACATCTGGATAAGGCCGGACTCACCATTGCGGGCTGGCTGATGATATATCCCAAATCCTAATGCATGAGCTGTTACCAGTACAGGTCTGGAATTTCTATAGCATTTATCCAGAATGATATCTTGCTGTGGCTTTCCCGGAGAGGATTGCTGGAACGACACTTTGGGTGTGCCATCCTCTTTCCTGCCGAAAATCACTTCCGGAGAAGGAAGAGACTGCAATCGGAGATTCTGCAGCTCATCATACGCGTATACCAGACGATGAGGCTCACGGAGCATTCTATAACAAAGTTCAAGAAATGCCGGTGAAAAGTCCTGAGCCTCATCCACTAGTATGACATCATATTTGGAAGTACAGCTTTTGGCATCGGCGAGTGCGCGTTTACAGACCTCTCCGAAAGGATCCCGGCTGCCATAGGTCTGTCGTGCCGTCATATAGTCACTATATTCTACATCGCTGATACGGCAAAACATATAATACATCCCGTTCTTCTCGCCACCGCCTGGCGCACCCCACGCATGTATGATGTCGATATTTCCCCAATCTGGTTCTTCGCTTGTCTGTTCAATATAGAAGCTATTGATCAGATAACGCAGCTGCCCTTTCAGTGATCGAGTATTGAATGTAACGGCTATCTTCCATTCCGGGTGCTGTGCATGCAGATATGCTACTTTCTGCGCCAGCACAATTGTTTTGCCCGAGCCTGCCAGTCCGCGTATACGCTGTACACCTTCCACTGTCTCAATGACTGCCCGGCTCTGATGACTATCCAAATTCGCAATCGAATCCTCCAGCCTTTTCAGCTTGCTTCCCCTTGATTCTTTTTTATGAGCCTCCCGCTTCCTTCTACTTTTGCGGAGCGTGGATACCGCCTGTATTACAGACACGGTCTTTTCGAAATATCCTTCCTTGTCCCAGCGCAAACCTGCGATATAATGTGTCAATTCCACTTCCGTTGCGCAAAGCGGATAGTCCTCTTCCTCTTGACTGATATTTGCCAAAGCAGGTGCGAATGTGACAACGTTTATCGGGACGCAAAGCACCCTCCTATCAACAAGTTCGCTACGCCCTTTGAGTTTTGCCTCCAGCTTGTTGGCATAATCATCCTGTCTTTCTCTGTAATCCTCTGGTGACTTTCCCTCCACGAGGTCAAAGATAACTATCCCTTGTCTAGGAGAAATCCATAACGCATCAATCGAGTATGCACCATCTATTGTGCTAAGAATGGGATAGCCAATATACAGATACCCTTCCAGCTCCTTATGATTTTGGAAGAATCCCTTCAAAATCTCACTGGATACAGGTTTTTTCGTTGTGCCAGTAATAATTTTGACCAAAATATCCACCTTCTTCTAAGAATTCCTCATCCCAAACACATACTGAAGTACTATATGAAGGCCTTACGCACGATGTCCCACTACTCGATGCACCTTGTCGTCGTCATCTATTCGCCGAGGATTTCCAAAGAATGCCCCTCTTAGACCACTTCGGCCCTGCCGCCCTCGAAGCGCACCTTGAAGTCACACTCCGTAAGTGTACTGATGCGGTGGGCGATGGCGAGGATGGTTATCTGGCCTTTGAATTTCAGTATGGTGTCGGTGATGCTCTTTTCCGTCTCATTGTCGAGGGCGCTGGTGGCCTCGTCGAGGATGAGGACGCTGGGCTCCTGATAGAGGGCCCTTGCGATGCCGATGCGCTGGCGCTGGCCGCCGGAGAGCTTGACGCCCCGCTCGCCCACCATGGTATCGAGCCCATCCGGCAGATCCTCCACGAAGTCCTCCAGCTCCGCCATGGCGAGGGCACGGCGCACCTTCTCGTCATCGATGTACTCTGGGGCTTCGCCCAGGGCGACGTTTTCCCGGATGGTGGCATCTGTCAGGTAGATGGACTGGGGCACATAGGCGATATTTGCCTGCCAGGCCCGGAGCTCCTGCCGGATGTCGGTGCCGTCCACGGTGATGCGTCCCCCGGAGGGGGTGAAGAGGCCCAAGAGGATATCTACGAAGGTGGTCTTGCCTGCGCCGGAAGGGCCGATGATGCCCACGAACTTCCCCTTGGGGATGGTGAAGCTCACATCCCGCAGCACGTCCTCGCCGCCAGGATAGTGGAACGCCAGGTGCTCCATGCGGATTTCCTGCCGAAAGGGAAGCGCAGGGGGCGCGGTGACGATGGGGAGGCTCCGATGGTGGACCTTCCGGGACTTGATGGCGAGGAGCTCCCGGTAGAGCTCGTTGAAGAGGGGCAGCTGGAACTTGATGTTATTGGAGAGGGCGATGATGCGGGTGGCGCTGGGCATGAGCCGGAAGGCGGCGAGGGCCAGGACGCCCAGGAGCGGCACGATGGCGGCCGGGTCATTGCCCATGAGGAGCTTCAGGATGATGAGAAGCATCAGGGCGCAGACCACGAGGGTCTCGACAATCATACGGGGCAGCTGGGAGAGGAAGGTATATCGCTTGTTTTCTTCGCCGAATTTATCGTAGTTCTCGGCGAATTCCCGAAGGAAGTAGGCCTCCTTCCGCATGACCTTCGTCTCCTTGATGGCCCCGAGGCCCTGGTTGACGGACTGGATATAGCGGGCCTGGTAGGTGTTCTGGATGCGGCCGGCTTTCTCCACGGCGCGGCGGAATCCCCGCATGAGGCCGTAGACGATGGCTCCCATGACCCCTGCCACCACGATGGCGGTAAAGGGGTCGGTCGCCACCAGCATGAGCCAGATGACCGTCGCCGTGATGACCTCCGTCAGGAGCTGGAAGGCGGGTATCAATATGTTGGAGAAAATGACAATGCCGCTGTTGTTGACATTCCGCAGGAGCGTCGCCGTATTGTGGTTCAGGTGGAAAAGATAGGGCTTGGCGAGATAGTTCGCCATGAGCTCCTTGGAGAAGGCGATCTGGTTCCGCAGGGCAAAGGCCACCTGGAGCCGTGCCTGCCAGGCGAGGTAGAGGTTCTTCAGGATGTAGAGGCCGATGAGGGCCCCCGCCGCGCTGATGACGAGGTCGGTGTGGGTGGAGATGCCGAGCTCTGCCCCGTAGGCGGCAAGCTCCGGATGCCGGGTAAGGAAATCCGGCTGGCCCATGAGGGAGATGAGGGGGAGTATCGCCCCGATGCCCACGGCCTCCAGCACGGCGCCGAAGACCATGACCGCCACGAGGAGCGCACAGCGACGCAGCTCCTGGGGAGTGAAAATCGAAAAAATCTTGAGAAAGGACTTCATGAAAAAGCATGCTCCCTAGTCATTTTATCGCTCTGCCCGAATGGGATTTTCGAGGAAATCCTGGTAGGCCAGGCGGATGCCATCCGCGAGCTCCGTCCTGTAGTGCCAGCCAAGCTTTGCCGCCTTTGAGACATCGAGGAGCTTCCGAGGGGTGCCATTGGGGCGGGACGTATCCCAGCGGATCTCGCCATGATAGCCCACGAGGTCTGCCACCAGCTCCGCCAGGGCCTTGATGGTGATTTCCTTGCCGGTGCCGGCATTGACCGTCTCCTCGCCGCTGTATTCGTTCATGAGGAAGACGCAGAGATTCGCCAGGTCATCCACGTAGAGGAACTCCCGGAGGGGGGAGCCGTCCCCCCAGCAGGTGACGAAGGGTGCCCCTGCCTCCTTCGCCTCGTGGAAGCGGCGGATGAGGGCCGGCAGCACGTGGCTGCGCTCCGGATGGTAGTTGTCATTGGGCCCGTAGAGATTTGTGGGCATGACGGAGATATAGTCCGCGCCGTACTGACGATGGAGATATGCGCAGTATTTGAGCCCCGCGATCTTTGCCAGGGCGTAGGCCTCGTTCGTCTGCTCGAGGGAGGAGGTCAGGAGGCAGTCCTCCTTCATGGGCTGGGGGGCGAGGCGCGGATAGATGCAGGAGGACCCGAGGAACTCCAGCTTCTTGCAGCCATTCCGGAAGGCCCCCTGGATGACGTTCATCTCCAGCATCATGTTCTCATAGAGGAAGTCGGCCGGCGCCTCCGCGTTGGCGACGATGCCCCCCACCTTCGCCGCCGCGAGAAAGACATACTCTGGCTTTTCCGCAGCAAAGAAGGCCTCCACCGCCTCCTGCCGTGTGAGATCCAGCTCCTGGTGGGTGCGGGTGATGACGTTCTCGTACCCCTGCCGCTCCAGCTCCCGGCAGATGGCCGAGCCCACCATGCCCCGATGGCCTGCCACATAGATTTTTGCTTGTTTTTCCATTGGTTCCTCTCCTTTATGGGGCTTTCCCACAACCCGTCAAAGCCCCGCCAGCACCCGCTCAAAACCTGCCAGCCAGGTGTCCCAGTTCAAATCCCTTTCGTACTTTTCCCGAGCCCTTCGGGAGAAGCGCTCCTGTGCCCCGGCCTCCAGCATTGCGAGGATGGCCCGGGCAAAGTCCTCCCCGGTGGAGCCGGGTGCGAGGCAACGGCCCGTGGCGCCGTCCTCTACATAGTCCTCCACGCCTCCCGTCCGATGGGTGAAGATGGGGAGGCCGTACTCGGAGGCCTCCCCAAAGACAATGGCCGAGCACTCCGCCCGGGTGGGCAGGAGGAAGATATCGCTCTCCTGGTAATAGGCCACGATTTTCGCATACTCTGCTGGCACATTCTTGTTGAGCCGTCCCGCGAAATGTACGGTCCCGGGGAAGTCGCGCCCCTTCGGCTCCGAAAAGCCGACGATTGTCAGCTCGAAGCGGCGGGCAGTCTGCAACCGGTTGAGGGCCTCCACGCAGCGAATAGCGATGTCCACTCCCTTTCGCTCCCATTCCACCCCCACCAGGAGAATCTTTAGCCGGCGTTTTCCCGCTGGAAAAGCCCTACCCTGGTACGCATCCCGGAGGTTGGCACCGAAGTGCAGGACGGAAATCTTCTCCTCCGGCACGTGGTAAAACCGCAGGGCATCCCGCTTTGCCCACCGGCTCGATAGGATGACGGCATCGGCTCTGTCCAGCATCCTGGCATCGGCCGAGTCCAGATAGGCCTCCGTCCTCTGATCCAGTCCGAAAAAATAATAATTCACCACGGAGCGGAATACGCAGTCATACAGATAGATGAGCTTCTTGCCCTTCGGCAGGCAAAGGGAGAGCATATCGCTCTGCCCCGGCGAAAAGTAGAGGTCGCAGTCCGCTTGGGCGAGGCTTCTGCGCAGCCGAAGTGCCGTATAGCACTGCCAAAAGGGGCCGTGATGCCGGATCCGCCTGCCCGAGAGGAGGAAGTCCACTCCCCGAGCCAGCCGCTCCGACGTATCGCAGGGGATGCGGATGGGCACGACCACGTGTCGGCGAGACAGAGCCTCGGCCATGGAGGCGATGGTCCCGCTCCAGGCCAGCTTGTCCCCGAGATCCTCCCGGGTGATAAAGCCGATTTTCAATTGTTTGCCAGACATTTTCTTTTCCTCTCTTTTTATGTAGGGTCTTTCTCTCTAGTATTTCTTCTTGTCGTCCACGGAGATATCCTTCCCCAGCTGCACCTCGATGAGCACCATGCGCTCGGCGGCCCTTATGGTGTGGCGCATGAGGGCGGGAATCTCGATGATGTCGCCAGGGGCCACAGGCCGCTCCTCGCCGTCGAGACACACGGTGCCCGTGCCCTCGACGATGGTCCAGACCTCCCGGCGCCTAGAATGGCTGTGGTAGTTCATGCCGTGGCCGGCGTTTAGCGTCACCTTGATGGTGAGGCTCTCCTCCTCCACGTCGATGATACGAAAGCTCCCCCAGGATTTCTCCGCGAACATGATAGGCTGGTGGATGCGCTCCACGTAGGGCTTCATGTGGCTCGAGGCGGACTTGTCCGCCACGAGGATGCCCTCGGGGCTCGCCGCCACCACCATATCCCGCGCCCCCAGCACGAGGATGGGGAGATCCGTCTCATTGACCACGTGGGTGCGCTCCGTGCCCTCCCCCAGGATGGCACGGCCCACGGCTGGCTCTTCCATGACCTCGGTGAGGGTATTCCAGGTGCCTAGATCCTTCCACAGCCCCCGGTACCTGAGGAGGCCGATGCTCGCCTCCTGCTCCACCACGGCGTAGTCAAAGCTGATTTTCGGAAGCGATGCGTAGCGGGCAAGGAGCTCCTCGTGGCGGGCGGTGCCGAGGAGCTCCTGGGCCCTCTGGAGCACGTAGCCCAGCCGGCAGGCGAATACGCCGCTATTCCAGAGGGCTCCCTGCGCAATGAAGGCCGCAGCCTCCTGGGCCTGGGGCTTCTCGTGGAAGGAGCGGGCCTCGCTGACCTCCGCCCCATCCTTCGGGAGGATGTAGCCATATTTCTCGCTGGGGTACGTGGGCTCGATGCCCATGAGAAGAAGCCTCGCCCGCCCCTCTGCCGCAAGCTCCGAGAGATGCCCTGCCGCTCGGAAATAGTCCGTCTCCACATAGGGGTCTACGGGGCAAACCACCACAGGCTCCTCGGGGGGCACCCCCTTTACGTCCCGGAGGTAGGCGCTGGCGAGAGCGATGGCGGGAAAGGTATCCCGCCGACAGGGCTCCACGGAGAGGGTCACCTCCCCCAGCTGATGGCGAAGGGCCGAGACCTGGCTCCTGGAGGTGGCGATGGTGATCTCTGCCTCTGGGAGCGCCCGGCGCACCTGCCCATAGACCCGCTGGGCCATGGACTGGGGCTGTCCCGCCCCGTCCCGCAGGATGGGGATGAACTGCTTGGAGCGGATGTCATTGGAAAGCGGCCAGAGGCGCTTTCCCGATCCCCCTGACAAAAGTACAAGCTGCATGCGCTGCTCCCTCCCACACTTTGCTTCTCAAATCGCTGCCTATCTGCCTGCACCATCCCCTTGACGAGCTTTGGGAAAGACATAGGGGGCTTCCCAAAGCTCCCGATCCGCCTTCCTCGCATCCCCCCAGAGGGGCTCCACCTCCGCGGGGCGGAAGCAGCTGGGGATGCGTCCACCAGCTGCTTTCCATTCTTCTTGCAGCAGCTCTTTTTCTCATCCCATTATTATACTGTATCCTGCGTCTTACGTCCACTGCAGAAAGGCAAATTTCGGCCTGGATGCCGCGGCTTGCCCGCATCTGCATCAAAAAAAAGGCTGCTCCACGTCAGAATGACGTGAAACAGCCCTGGATCACACACTCGGTGATTATTTTACATGGTTGAAGGCAGCCTTGCCGGGATAGACGGCGGAAGCTCCCAGCTCCTCCTCGATGCGCAGCAGCTGGTTGTACTTGGCCACGCGCTCGGAGCGGGACGGGGCGCCCGTCTTGATCTGGCAGGTGTTGAGGGCCACAGCGAGATCCGCGATGGTCGTGTCCTCCGTCTCGCCGGAGCGATGGGAGACGATGGCGGTGTAGCCGGCCTTGTGGGCCATCTTGATGGCTTCCAGCGTCTCGGAGAGTGTGCCGATCTGATTCAGCTTGATGAGGATGGAGTTGCCGCAGCCGAGGTCGATGCCCTTCTTCAGGCGCTTCGTGTTCGTGACGAAGAGGTCGTCGCCCACCAGCTGAACCTTGTCGCCCAGCTCCTTCGTCATGCGCTGCCAGCCTTCCCAGTCCTCCTCATCGAGACCGTCCTCGATGGAGTAGATGGGATACTTCTCCACGAGGCTCTTCCAGTGGGCGATGAGCTCGTCGGAGGTGAACTCCTTGCCGGACTTGGGCTGCTTGTAGTGGCCCTTGCCCTTCTCGCTCTTCCACTCGGAGGCGGCGGCATCCATGGCCAGCACAAAGTCCTTGCCCGGCTCATAGCCTGCATTCTTGATGGCCTGGAGGATATGCTCGATGGTGTCCTCGTCGCTCTTCAGGTTCGGCGCGAAGCCGCCCTCGTCGCCCACCGCCGTGGTATTGCCCTCCTTCTTCAGGAGCGCCTGCAGGGCATGGAATACCTCCGTGGCCCAGCGCAGGCCCTCGGCGAAGGTGGGGGCGCCCGCCGGCATGATCATGAACTCCTGGGTATCCACGCTGTTCGTCGCATGGGCACCGCCGTTCAGGATGTTCATCATGGGCACCGGCAGACGGTTGCCCGCGAGGCCCCCCAGGAAGCGGTAGAGGGGAATGTCCTCGGAGATAGCCGCAGCCTTTGCCGCCGCCAGGGACACGGCCAGGATGGCATTGGCGCCCAGCTTCGACTTATCCTCGGTGCCATCCAGCTCCAGCATGACCTTGTCCACCGCATAGATGTCGGAGGCATCCTCCCCCACGAGGGCCGGGGCGATGATGTCGTTCACATTGGCGACGGCCTTCTCCACGCCCTTGCCGCCAAAGCGGCTCTTGTCGCCATCCCGGAGCTCCAGGGCCTCAAACTCGCCCGTGGAAGCACCGGAGGGGGAAGCCGCCCGGCCCCGGGAGCCGTCGGCGAGGACCACCTCGGCCTCCACCGTCGGGTTGCCCCGGGAGTCGATAATCTGACGACCGATGACCTGCATGATTTTCAAATACTCTTTCATGACGAATACCTCCTCAAAAAAGGAAAGGCACAGAAGCGGTGCGAGACTGCCTCTGTGCCCTCTTGTCGCTTTCACTTGCTAAGGATAGCATATATGAAAGTGATTTTCAATAGCTTTTGCAAATATTGCCTGTGCCGCTAGGTGCTTATGCCTTTCGGCTGTCTCTAGTCTTATTATAGAGAGCAGCCCGCCGAAAAACTGTAACCCTTGCAACACATTTTCAGGCGATTCAAAGGGTGCCGAGATCGAGTCGGTCGAAGCCCGCCAAGAGCTCCTTGATGGTCTTTCCGATTTCCGCCACGCCGCCAGCCTTCCGGCTCTCCACATTGAGCGGCATCTGGGGATCGTGGAGGCTCATGCGCAGGAGCGCCCAGCCCTCGGGGAACACGAGGCGCACGCCCTCATAGTTCGGCGAGGCTACGCGGATGCCCTTCTCCTTCGCCCGGCTCTCGAAGGCCGCGAGCACCTCCTTGCCATAGGCGCGGAAGTCCTCCCCCGTAATCTTGAAGCGGTACTCCCTTGCCTCCTGGGGCTCGCCAAGGCCCCGCACCAGGTCCGCCAGCGACTTGCCCTTCGCCTTTGCCTTGCCCGCGGCGATGAGGAGCTTCACGGCGAGGTACGCCCCATCGTCCAGGAAGTAGTTCTCCGACAGGGCCCCGTGGCCGCTGGTCTCGATGGCCAGCGGCGATTTGGTGCCTTCTTTATTGAGGCGGATGCACTCGTCGATGACATTCTTGTAGCCCCGCATATAGCGATGGTGCTTCAGCCCCAGGGTCTTTGTCAAAAATTCCGTGAGCTCGTCGCTGGTCACCGAGTCCGTCACGACGGTGGAGCCCGGATACTCCGGCGCCAGGATTGCCGCCATCATGGCGATGAGGGCGTTGCGGCTGATTTCCTTGCCATTCTTCAGCACAGCGCTCATGCGGTCCACGTCCGTGTCGAAGATGAGGCCAAGGTCGGCGCGAGCGTCCAGCACCGCCTTCTGGATGGCCGCCATGGCCTGCTTGTTCTCCGGGTTCGGGATATGGTTCGGGAAGTGGCCGTCCGGCTCCAAAAAGACGCTACCGGAGGTGTCCGCCCCGAGGCGGCCCAGCACTTGGGTGGCAAAGAAACCGCCGGCACCGTTGCCCGCATCCACCACAATGTGCATGCCATGGAGCGGCGTCTCCCCCATATCGAGGCCCTGACGGATTTTCTTCCGCAGGTGGTGGCAGTAGCGCTCCATGAGGTCATAGCGCTGGACCTTCGCCAGATCCCCCTTCTGCTCCGGCGTCCGCACCGCTGCGGAGAGGATGGCCTCGATGTCCTCGTGCTCCACGCCCCCGTCCTTCGTGAAGAACTTGAGCCCGTTCCGATTGTAGGGCAGGTGGCTCGCCGTGATCATGATGGTGCCGTCCATCTTCGTCTCCGGGAAGACCGTCGCCATGAACATGGCCGGCGTGGAGGCAAGGCCGCAGTCCACCGCCACGCACCCCGCATAGGCGAGGGCCGAGAGCACCGCCTCCTTCAACTCCTTTGCCGACAGGCGGGAGTCATGGCCCACCGCCACCCGGAGGTCCTTCTTGCTCTTTCCCGTGCGCTCCGAGAGGAAGTCCAAAAAGCCCGAGGCGATGCGGTTCGCCGCCTCGCTAGAGAGCGTCACCGGCTCCCCTGCCACGCCCTCCAGTGCCACGCCCCGCACATCGCTGCCATTGGCGAGCTTCCTCATCGTCTGCTCGGATGTAATCATAATAGCGCCCCCTTGTCAAAATCTACAGATTATTCCCCTTCATTATAGCGCATGGAGCCCGTTTTTGCCACAGGGAAATCCGATTCATTGACAGGCTCCCCCGCCTTTTCTATAATGAAGCGGTGTAATCTTGTGTATCTTTTATGGAGAGTTCTGAATGAAAAATCATATCGCCATCGACAAGGAGAAATGTATCCACTGCGGAGCCTGTCTCCGGGACTGCGTCGCCATTTGCCTGGAGTTTGACGAGGATCGGATCCCCCGCTACAACAGCCGCAGGGCGGAAAAGTGCATCGCCTGCCAGCACTGCCTCGCCATCTGCCCGACCGGGGCCTTTTCCTTTAACGGCCTCGAGCCCGCCGACTCATCGCCCGTGACGACGGTGGACAGCGACGCCCTTCTGGGCCTCATCAAGTCCCGCCGCAGCGTCCGTCAGTACAAGAAGGAGGATGTGCCAGCTGAGAAGCTCGAGCGCCTTCAGAAAATGCTGGCCTATCCGCCGACGGGAGTCAACGCCCCGACGCTCCACTTCACCATTTTCGCCTCCCGCCAGAAAATGGACGAGCTTCGCCGTATTACCTACGAGTGTCTGGAGAAAATCCCGAACACCTCACCGCTGGCCATCCTGAAGGTCATGGCAGCAAAGGGGCGCAAGGCGGGCAAGGACATCGTCTACCGCGACGCCCCCGCCCTCGTTGTCGTCTCCGTGGACGAAAAAATCGCCAATGCCGTATGCCGCACGGTGGACCCCATCATCGCCCTCTCCTATGTGGAGCTCTACGCCCAGAGCCTGGGCCTCGGCACCCTCTGGGATGGCTACGCCGTCGCCGTGGCCAAGCACTTCCCGGAGGTCCTGGCCGCCTTCCAGCTCCCGGAGCACCACAAGCTAGGCTTCATCATGGCCCTGGGCCTCCCCGCCGTAAAATACGCCCGGACGCCCCAGCTCAAGACAAAGAATGTCACGCTCCTCAAATAAGACAAATGCCAAAACGACCTTCTCCCACCATGCGCGGAGAAGGTCGTTCTATATAGTGGCTGCTCAACAACGCCCTGAAATGAGGGGGCTATTTATGCGGCATC
>CAMCRT010000036.1 GCA_945877355.1 uncultured Mitsuokella sp.
AACAGGATATTTCAAGGTCTAAAATTTTTCACCGAGAAAAGCTTGACACATACGGGAGTGACGCTATCCATTGACAAACGGCGGCTTTCTTGTACAATGAAATCAGCAAGTCTTTCTATATATTGAGGTGAAGTGTTTTTGCAGGAAGCATTGGAACAGAAAATCATTCTGGAGGACAGACAGGAGGCCTACGCGCTCCTGGGGGAAAACGATGCCTTTCTCGAGGCGATACGGGAGAGCTTTCCCTGCCAGATTGTGAGCCGCGGGGATGAGATCGATGTGCTGGGAGAGCTCGGCGAGGTCAAAAAGGTCATCGCCCTCTTCGAGGAGCTCCAGTACCTCCATCGGAAGGGGACCCGCATCACCATGCATGAGGTGCGCTATGCCATCTCCCTCGTGCAGGCGGGCAAGACGGAGGAGCTCCACGACCTCTTCGGGGAGACCATCCTGGTGACATCACGGGGCCGCCACGTGCGGCCGAAGACCGTGGGGCAGAAGGAGTACCTCGATACCATCCGGAAAAACGAGGTCACCATCGCCATCGGCCCAGCAGGCACGGGAAAGACGTATCTCGCTGTGGTCATGGCTGTCGCCGCCCTCCGGGGGAAGGAGGTGCGCCGCATCATCCTGACCCGGCCCGCAGTGGAGGCGGGGGAGCGGCTGGGCTTTCTCCCCGGCGACCTGCAGGAAAAGGTGGATCCCTACCTGCGGCCCCTCTACGATGCCCTGCAGGATATCCTGGGGCTCGACACGTACCAGAAGTTCATGGCGAAGGGCATCATCGAGATTGCGCCGCTCGCCTATATGCGTGGCCGGACGCTGGAGGATGCCTTCGTCATTCTGGACGAGGGGCAGAATACGACGGCGAAGCAGATGAAGATGTTCCTGACCCGCCTGGGCTTCGGCTCCCGCATGGTGGTGACGGGAGACCTCAGCCAGGTGGATCTGCCGCGAGGCGTGGACTCTGGCCTCGGCGTGGCGGCAAGGATCCTGGAGGGCGTGAAGGGCATCGGCATCCTTCGTATGAAGAGCAGCGATGTCATCCGCCACGACGTGGTGACCCGCATCGTGGAGGCCTATGATGCCTATGAGGGACAGGAGGCAGAGCGGCGCAAGCGGCAGAGGGCCGCACGCCGGGAGAGGCAGGCGCAGAGGGCGCAGGACAGGCCGCAGACGGCAGAAGGGGAGTAAACTTGGAAGTCATCATCAGCAATTTGCCGGAGGACCTGGCAGTCGATAGGGAGTGCACGAAAATCGTCGTGGCCGCGGCGAAGAAGGTCAGTACGCTCTACGATGTGACCGAGTCGGAGGTCAGCATCACCCTCACGGACAACGATCATATCCACGAGCTCAACAGGAAATACCGTGGCATCGACAGGCCGACGGATGTGCTCTCCTTCGCCTTCAGCGAGAGCGAGGAGCCGGAGGTGGTGGAGGCGGAGGGGGAGACCCTCGGCGATATCATTCTCTCCGTGGAGCGGGCAAAAGAGCAGGCTGAGGAGTACGGCCACAGCCTGCGGCGGGAGCTGGCCTTCCTGACGGTCCATGGGATGCTCCATCTCTTGGGCTACGACCATATGGAGGAGCAGGACCGCATCGAGATGGAGGAGGAGCAGCACTACGTGATGGAAGCACTTGGCATTTCTCGGGACGATGACGGAAAGCTGCCTCTGGGGCAGGCGCCGGAGCTCTCCAAGGTGCAAAAGACGGTCATGTCCATGGAGCCGGTGTCGGAGGAGCATAAGTCTGGCTTTCTCGCCGTCATCGGCCGGCCAAATGTGGGGAAGTCCACCCTCATCAACACCCTCATCGGCCAGAAAATCGCCATCATGAGCGACAAGCCCCAGACGACCCAGACGAAGATCCTCTGCATCCTCACGGAGCCGGATGCCCAGATCGTCTTCCTCGACACCCCCGGCATCCACAAGCCGAAGCACAAGCTCGGTGAGTACATGGTAAAGGCGGCGGAGGGAACGCTGAAGGAGGTGGATGCCATCCTCTTTGTGGTGGATGCCACGGAGAAAATGGGCCCCGGAGAGCGCTATATCCTGGAGCGTCTCGCCGCCACGAAGCGGCCTGTCATCCTGGTGGTTAATAAGATTGACAAGATTGAGCGGGAGCAGGCACTCCCAATCATCGAGAGCTACAGGGATAAGTACGACTTCGCCGGCATCGTGCCGGTGTCCGCAAAGAACGCGGTAAATCTCGACTCCCTGCTGACTGAGGTCAAGAAATATCTGCCCAAAGGCCCCGCCTACTATCCCGCCGACATGGTGACGGACCAGCCCGAGCGGCTCATCGTGGCGGAGCTCATCCGGGAGAAGGTGCTGGAGCTCACCCGGGATGAGGTGCCCCACGCCATCGCCGTGGAGACGGACGAGATGACGGCCCGCCCCAATGGGGATATGTATATCCGAGCTACCATATTCGTGGAGCGGGACTCCCAGAAGGGCATCGTCATCGGCGCGAAGGGCGCCATGCTTCGCCAGATCGGAGCCATGGCAAGGCAGGATATCGAGACGCTCTTGGGCACCCGGGTATTCCTCGACCTCTGGGTAAAGGTCAAAAAGGATTGGCGCAACCGCGACGGCATCCTGCATAACCTGGGCTTCGGAAACGAGCGGTAAATATGGCATTCTACAATGTGCGAGCCATTGTCGTTGGGGTGACGCCCTTCGGGGACGCGGATAAGAGCGTCACGCTCTTTACACAGGAGCGGGGAGCGGTCCGAGCCATCGCTTTTGGGTGCCGCCGGCCGAGGAGCCCCCTTGCGGCCTCCATGCAGCTCCTGATGACCCTAGACGTGCAGCTGTCCGAGGGGAAGAAGGTCGATACCATAAAGCAGGCAAATATCGTCCGCGTCCCCAGGAGGCTCACGGAGGATCTCGCTGCCATGGCCTACGCCTCCTTCGTGGCGGAGTTCGTCCGGGAATTCCTGCCGGAGGGCCAGCCTGACGAGCGGGCATACGAGACGCTCTCCATGGTGCTCGAGGCCTTCGAGACGCGAAATCCCCGGGTCACAGCCCTCGCCGCCGTGTGGCAGCTCCTGGAGTTCACAGGGATGCAGCTCTCCATCGAGCGCTGCATCCGCTGCAGCAAGAAGATAGAGGGAGATGCCCGCTTCCACGAGGGGGCGGGCGGCGCCATCTGTAGCGACTGTGAAGCGCCCCCAGGAGCAGAGCCCTTTCCCGAAAGCGTCCGGAAGCTCATCCTCCGCCTCCGGGACCTGGACTGGAAGGACGAGACACCGCTCAAGATCACCGTCAAGGACCTCCTGGAGGCCGAGCGGATCCTCCTGAACCACGTCCACCATCTCCTGGGCCGCGAGCTCAATGCCCTGCGCTTCATCCGACAGCTTTAAAGTGTACGCCCGCAAAGTGTAGTGGACGGTTGCTACGACAGGTCATCGAACCCCATACCTACGCGCGGGCTCCTTCCGTCACGCTACGCGTGCCACCTCCCTCCCTGAGGGAGGCACTTGAAGCGGGGAGGTGCAATCTTGCATGGAGAGAGCCGCTGGGGCAGTAGTTGGCTTGGTTCGCGGAGTACCAATGCCACATCTTACGTGCGGGCTCCTTCCGTCACGCTACGCGTGCCACCTCCCTCCCTGAGGGAGGCACTCGAAGCAGCGAGATACAATCTTGCAGGAAAAGAAACCTATGGAACTGACAGAAATGGTCTTTCTCCCGCAATACAACGCGGTACAGGACTCTAAGCCTCCCTTCGGGAGAGGGATGCCCTGCAAGGGCTCGGGGAGCCCGCACGTAGGGCTTTTCAAAAGAAGCAGGTACCGACAACCGGCTATTGCACTTCCTAGATAAGACACGCGAACAAAGCCTCCCTCTGGGAGGGGGGAGCCCGTGTGTAGTCTTTTTGAAAAAATGCGGGCACTTCCGGTTTATGCACTATCGACGATAGCAGGACACAAAAATGGAGCTGCGGATTTCCACAGCTCCATTTTTGTGTCTTCTTACCCCTCGTAGCGGATGCCGATGTCGCGGCGGTCTTCTAGGTGGGGGGCCTTCGTGTCCTTGTCCGAGAGGATAGTGGGGGCGAAGGGCCAATCGATATGGATGGTGGGATCGTCCCAGCGGATGCCGGCGTCCGCCTCGGGGGCGTAGTAGTTGTCCGCCTTGTACTGGACCTCCACATCGTCCGTGAGGGTCAGAAAGCCGTGGGCAAAGCCCCGGGGGATGAAGAACTGGCGCTTGTTCTCTGCCGAGAGCTCCACGCCCTCCCACTCGCCAAAGGTGGGGGAGCCCTCCCGGAGGTCTACCGCCACATCGTAGATGGAGCCCCGGGTCGCCCGGAGGAGCTTTGCCTGGCATTTGTCGCCGCATTGATAGTGTAGCCCGCGAAGCGTCCCCTTGTCCGCCGAGTAGGATTGGTTGTCCTGGACGAAGTCCACGTGGATGCCAGCCTCCTCCAGCGTCCTCTTTGACCAGCTCTCCATAAACCATCCCCGGGCATCGCCGAATACCTTGGGCTCCAGGATATAGAGGCCGGGGATTTTCGTCTTGATTACGTTCATAGTTTTCCCTCCGCATGTATTTTCTTCTATTGTAGCGAAGCTAGGGAGTTTTTTCAATGAAAAAGCCCCCAAGAAGGGGGCTGGAGTGCGAAACAGAATGGATTAGTAGTTTTCCTCGCGGACCTCGAAGAAGCTCTGGGGATGGGCGCAGGTGGGGCAGACGGCCGGGGCTTTCGTGCCCACGACGATGTGACCGCAGTTACGGCACTCCCATACCTTGACCTCGCTCTTCTCGAAGACCTGGGAGGTCTCCACGTTCTTGATGAGCTTGCGATAGCGCTCCTCGTGGTGCTTCTCGATCTGGCCCACGAGACGGAACTTCTGGGCCAGAGCCTTGAAGCCCTCTTCCTCCGCCGTCTTGGCGAAGCCCTCGTACATGTCCGTCCACTCGTAGTTCTCGCCGTCGGCTGCGTCGCCCAGGTTCTCCAGGGTGCCATTCAGGCAGCCCAGCTCCTTGAACCAGAGCTTTGCGTGCTCACGCTCGTTCTGAGCGGTCTTCAGGAAGATGGCAGCGATCTGCTCGAAGCCATCCTTCTTTGCCTTGGATGCGAAATACGTGTATTTATTCGTGGCCTGGCTCTCGCCTGCAAAGGCGGCGAGGAGGTTCTTCTCTGTCTGGGTGCCTGCGTACGGATTCTTCTTTTCTGCCATGTTCATTTCCTCCTAAAATATTCCTTCTGCGGTGCGTGCTCTCGGCATCGCTTTGATGGTGTTAAGTATAGCGTGATTTATGAACAAAAACTGTGATATGGGTCACAAATGGAAAATAGTTATTAAATAATAGAATCAAAAATTAAACGATTTCCATTCTTTGGCACTGTCTTGACGATATTCATTTTCTTGCGTTATAATTGCTCATGGAATAATGGAAACGAAAAAGCTGGCTTTGCGAAGGGCACCGGCGCTTGGTATGCTTGGAGATAGGAGTCTTTTTAGATGGAAGCAGAGCCGAATATGGACCCCATGGAGGAGCTCTACGCTCCCTATGAGAGCAGGACGGATGAGGAAATCCTGCTGGATATCAAGGAAAAGGACGACCAGATCGCCCTCGAGTACCTTATATGTAAATATCGGAGCTTTGTCCGGTCAAAGGCCCGCTCCTACTTTCTCATCGGTGCGGACCGGGAGGACATCATCCAGGAGGGGATGATCGGCTTTTACAAGGCGATTCGCGACTTCCGCACGGATAAGCTGGCCTCCTTCCGCGCCTTCGCGGAGCTCTGCGTCACCCGCCAGATCATCACGGCCATCAAGACGGCGACGCGGCAGAAGCATATCCCCCTCAATACGTATATCTCCCTCAACAAGCCCATCTATGACGAGGACTCGGAGCGGACGCTCCTCGATGTCATCTCCGGGGCGAAGGCGGCGAATCCGGAGGATCTCGTCATCAGCCAGGAGGAGTTCGCCAGCATCGAAAAGAAGATGGAGCAGATCCTCTCGGACCTCGAGTGGAAGGTGCTCATGAGCTACCTCGATGGCAAATCCTACCAGGAGATCGCCGCTGTCCTGCATCGCCATGTGAAATCCATCGATAACGCCCTCCAGCGGGTCAAGCGGAAGCTGGAGAAGTACATGGAGAGCCGGGGCGACGAGGTCGATCTCAGCACCATATACCGGGGCCTATCCTCCATCAACCGCCGCCTCAGCGAGGACGAAGAGGTGGATGCCCCCAGACCTTGACAGGCTACGCGTATAATGCTATTATAAATTTCGTTGATACAACTTCATAGGGAGCAGGTGTCCTCGGAGAACCCGAGGCTGAAAAGAGAAGCCGGTAAAAGCCGGCGCGGTCCCGCCACTGTAAGGGGAGCCGCTCTGCTGGATGCAACAGCATCGACATGTCACTGAAGGGAAACCTTTGGGAAGGCGCAGAGCAGCAATGAACCGAGCCAGGAGAACTGCCTGCCCGAAAATCACCGTGCGCAAATTGCGCGTACCCGCGAGAGATGGGAAGGGGATTCTGGCAACCTGTTTGATTTTGCTTGTAAAGCCTTTTTCTGTATGCACGGAAAAAGGCTTTTTATATGCCCCGAATGGGGCGCTTCACGGCAGCTCGAAGCTAGCTGCCAGAGACTAGGGAGGTATCTCGATGAAACAATGGAAGAAAATGCTCGTATGTGCACTGGCCTGCACCGCACTCACCGGTGCAGCAGCCCAGACCGAGGCAGCCTATGAGCTGAACCCGGAGGTCAAGACGGCGACCATGGCCCTGAAGACCGCAGCCGAGATCGGTGTCCTCAAGAATGAGAACCCGGCTCTGGCGAATGAGGAAAACAAGGACGCCATCGTGGTCATGACCTTTGGCACCACCTTCAAGGATACCCGGGCAAAGACCATCGATGCCACCGTCGACGCCATCAAGGCCGCTCATCCTGGCGTCAAGGTCGTGACGGCCTACACGAGCCACATCATCATCGATCGGGTCAAGGCAAAGGAAGGCATCACCTTCCCGACGCCGGAGGAGGCCCTCGATCAGCTCAAGGCTGAGGGCTACACCCGGGTGGCTCTGGCCTCCCTCGATGTCATCCCCGGCATGGAGTATGACTACGACAAGGGCGTCTACCAGAACTACAAGGAAAAGTTCAAGAAGATGACCCTTGGCACCTCCCTCATGTACTGGCAGGGCCAGGAGGGCCAGGCCGACGACGTGACAGAGACCCTCGAGGCACTCAAGACCCAGTTCCCGAAGCAGGGCCCGGACGATGCCATCCTCATCATGGCCCACGGCACGCCCCAGGTCTCCAATGCCTACTACTCCGTCATCCAGGCTAAGATCAATGAGATGGGCCTGAAGAATGTCTACGTCTACACGGTGGAGGGCTGGCCGAGCCTCGAGACCATCATGCCGAAGCTCAAGGCAGCTGGCATCAAGAACATCACCCTCATGCCCTTCATGATGGTGGCCGGCGACCACGCCAATAACGACATGGCAGGCAAGGACTCCGATTCCCACAAGTCCATCCTGGAGGCCGCAGGCTACAAGGTCACGCCCTACATCCATGGCATCGGCGAAAACAAGGAGATCCAGAAGCTCTATGTCGAGCGCGCCAACGATGCTTGGGACGCCCTCGAGAAATAAAAATCCATAACCCGAATGCAAATGCGGTGCATGCTCCTTTGAGTGTGCACCGTTTTTCTGTCATGAAATGTCGTTGTAACTTCTGTAAATTTCTGATATACTGACAATACAAGAAGAATTCAGATAAATCACGCGGGAGGGAAGACATGAAAAAACTCATCAATAGCCCCGAGGATGTGGAAGCCCAGATGATTCGCGGCCTAGTGAAATCGCGCCCCGATCTCCTCGAGAAGCTCGATGCCGGTAACATTGTCGTCCGGAAGGACAAGAAGGAGGGCAAGGTCGCCCTCGTCTCCGGCGGAGGCAGCGGTCATGAGCCCGCCCATGGCGGCTACGTGGGCCCCGGCATGCTGGACGCCGCCGTGGCGGGCCCCGTCTTTACTTCGCCCACGCCGGATCAGATCTACGCCGCCATCGAGCACGTGGCAAATCCTGAGGGCGTCCTCTGCATCGTCAAGAACTACACCGGCGATGTGATGAACTTTGAGATGGCCATCGACATGGCAAAGGACGACGACATCAACTGTGACTACGTCATCGTAAACGACGATGTGGCGGTGAAGGACAGCCTCTATACCACCGGGCGCCGTGGCGTGGCCGGCACTGTCCTCGTCCATAAGCTTGCTGGCGCTAAGGCAGAGGAAGGGGCATCCCTCGCCGCGGTGAAGCGCATCGCCGAAAAGACCATCGCAGGGGTTCGCACCATGGGCATGGCCATCTCCCCCTGCACCGTCCCCGCCGCAGGAAAGCCAGGCTTCACCCTCGGAGACGACGAGATGGAAATCGGCATCGGCATCCACGGTGAGCCCGGCACCCATCGGGAAAAGCTCCAGACTGCCAACGAAATCGCAAGAGAGCTTCTGGACAAGATCCTCGATGATATCGACTACAAGGGCAGCGAGGTCGTTCTCCTCGTCAACGGTATGGGGGCCACACCTCTCATGGAGCTCTACATCATCAACGACTTCGTCCAGGACTACCTGAAGGAAAAGGGCGTCACCGTTTACTCCACCATGGTGGGGAACTACATGACCTCCATCGAAATGGCCGGCTTCTCCCTGACCCTCCTGCGCCTCGACGATGAGCTAAGGGCCCTCTACGACGCGCCGGCGGATACAGCGGCTATTCACAAGTGACAGGAGAAGAATATGACGAATGAACAGCTGCGCGCGGCTCTTCAGGCCATTATCGCGCGCATCGAAGAAACAAAAGACGAGCTCACCGAGCTCGACAACGCCATAGGCGACGGCGACCACGGCATCAACCTCGCACGAGGCTTTTCCGCTGTGGACGAAAAGCTCCCGACCCTCACAGGCGACCTGGGCGCCACACTCAAGACCGTCGGCATGATCCTCGTCTCCACCGTCGGCGGCGCCTCCGGCCCCCTCTATGGCACCGCCTTCATGAAGGCCGGAAACGCCCTCAAGGGCAAGACCGAGGCGACTGCCGAGGATCTCCTCGCAGCTGCAAATGCTGCCGTCGAAGGCATAAAGATGCGGGGCAAATCCACCGAAGGCGAAAAGACCATGCTCGACGCCCTCTCCCCGGCCCTTGCTGCAGCGAAGGCCGCCGCAGCGGAAGGCAAGGCACCAAAGGAAATCCTGGCCGCTGCCATCGCTGCCGCGAAGGCAGGCGCAGAGCACACAAAGGATATCATCGCCACAAAGGGCAGGGCAAGCTACCTGGGAGAGCGCAGCCTGGGCCATCAGGACCCAGGGGCTACATCCTCCCTTTATATCCTGGAGGCAATCGCAAGCACAATATAATAATATAAATGGGAGGAATGCAGTATGGTTGGCATTGTAATCGTATCCCATAGTGAGACCCTTGCAAAGGGCGTCGTGGAGCTTGCCAAAATGATGGCAAAGGACGCCCCCGTCTACGCCGCCGGTGGCACAGACGACGGCCGGCTCGGCACAAGCTTCGAGAAGATTTCCGATGCCGTGCTCCAGGCAGACCAGGGCGACGGCTGCGTCCTCCTCATGGACATGGGGAGCGCCGTCATGACAGCCGAGATGGTGGTGGAGGCCCTGGACGACAAGGAAATCCGCCTCATAGACGCCCCCCTCGTAGAGGGCGCAGTCCTAGCCGCTCTGGAGTCCCAGGCAGGAGCCGCCATAGACGACGTCGTAGCAAAGATGGAAGAAGCCAGGACGATTCGCAAGATAGAGACATAAATTCACCAAAGGCCATGCGAAAGCACGGTCTTTTTTGTGAAAGAAAAAGTTAGTAAAATTTCTACAAATATATAAAATGAATAAAATATATTTATATAATGCGGTGTAGAAAGAGCATTTGTATAGGCTTGTCAGTAAATAAATGTGAAAAATATATATAGAATCTATCGTGTTTTGCTGAGATTTTACATATTATAAATATAAATAATTATAAACACATCCTTCCATATAAAAATTTTAGTAAATAAAACTAAAATTTTTATTGAATTATTTATATGCTTATGGTAACATAATAGTCGAAGCAAGTCATTTGGAAGGAGTGGATAGGATGCCAATCAAGCTAGGATTTGCACCAACCCGACGGAGCATTTTCAGCGCACCGGATGCTGTGAAATATCGTGGGCTCACACGGAAGCGCCTGGAGGAGCTGGGTGTGTCCTTCGTGGATATCGATGATATCAATGACGAAGGCCTGCTCTACGACGAAAATGATCGACTGAAAATTGTCGAAAAGTTCAAAAGAGAGAAAATCGACGGGCTCTTTCTTCCGCACTGCAATTTCGGAACGGAGTATGAATGCGCACGTCTTGCAAAGGATATGGGCGTCCCTGTTCTCCTATGGGGACCGCTCGACGAGCGTCCCGATGAGAATGGTGTACGCCTGCGGGATACCCAGTGCGGCCTTTTTGCAACAGGCAAGGTGCTGCGCCGGTTCGATGTTCCCTTTACCTATCTTACGAATTGCCGCCTTGAGGATCCCGTCTTTGAGCGAGGCATCCGGGATTTTCTCGCTGTGTGCAATGTGGTCAGGACATTCCGCTCTATAAGGATTCTCCAAATCGGGCCACGTCCCTTTGATTTCTGGTCGACCATGTGCAACGAGGGCGAGCTCTTGGAACGGTTCAATGTCCAGCTGGCGCCCATCCCTCTGCCGGAGCTGACGGAAGAGATGAAGCGGGCGAAGGAAGAGGGAAGCGAGGTCGCCAAGACGATTTCCTATATCCGGGAAAATATGGAGGTGTGCATAAAACCGGAGGAGGTCGAAAATGTAGCGGCTCTCAAGGTGGCTATGAAGCGCCTTGTGGAGAAGTACCATTGCAATGCTGCAGCCATCCAGTGCTGGAACGCTTTGCAGTCGGAAATCGGCATCATGCCCTGTGCGGCAAATGCCTTGATGAATGACGAGGGCATTCCGGTGGTTTGCGAGACAGATATCCATGGCGCAATCACAGCACTTCTTGTGGAGGCCGCTGGCATGGGCAAGACCCGGTCGTTCTTTGCCGACTGGACAATCCGTCATCCTGATATCCCGAACGGAGAGCTCCTGCAGCACTGCGGCCCCTGGCCCATATCCGTGGCGCGGGAAAAGGCGAAGCTCACATATCCCTTGGCCTTCAAGCATCCTGGCAGCCTCACGGCAGAGGCGAAGCATGGCAAGGTGACGCTTGCCCGATTCGATGGCGACCATGGGAAATATTCCCTGCTCCTCGGCAACGCCAAGGGGGTTGACGGTCCCACGTGCATGGGGACATACCTCTGGGTGGAGGTGGAGAACATCAAGCGGCTCGAAGCGAAAATCGTGGAGGGGCCCTATATCCATCATTGCGTTGGAATCCATCAGGACGTGGTTCCGATTCTTTACGAGGCCTGCAAATATATGGGAATCCAGCCGGATCTATACGATGAAAATGACGCAGAAATCAAAGCATATCTGAGGGGGGAATAAATATGGAGGCACAGGAGTGGACGCGCCTGGCAAAAAAGGCTGTGGATATCCGCGAAGAAGTCGTGAAGATGATATACCGTGCAAAAACGGGCCATATTGGCGGCGACCTCAGCGAGACCGATATCCTGGTGGATCTGTACTATCGTCAGATGAATGTTTCGCCGGAGAATCAAAAGGATGAAAATCGTGATCGCTTTGTCCTGAGCAAGGGACATTCCGTGGAGGCACTCTATGCGGTCCTGGCAGATAAGGGATACTTCCCCAAGAAGGATTTGGAGACCTACTCCCAATATGGATCCAAATTCATCGGCCATCCGAACAACAAGATCCCCGGCATTGAGATGAACAGCGGATCCCTTGGGCATGGCCTTTCCGTGGGAGTCGGCATGGCTCTGGCGGGAAAGATGGACAAGCGCCCCTATCGGGTCTACGTGGTGCTGGGGGATGGCGAATGCGGGGAAGGCTCCGTATGGGAGGCAGCTATGGCGGGCTCCCAGTATGGGCTTGACAATCTGACGGCCTTCGTCGATCGGAATCGTCTCCAGATATCTGGCACGACGGAGCAGGTGATGCATCAGGACAGTGCAGAAGAACGCTGGGCTTCCTATGGCTGGAATGTGCTCTCCATCCCGGGCAACGACCTCTATTCCATTGACGATGCTGTAGATCTTGCCAAGCATACGAAGGGGAAGCCTACGGTCATCGTCGCTAATACGACAAAGGGCTGCGGCATTTCCTTTATTGAAAACAAGGCAGCATGGCATCATAAGGTGCCGTCGGAGGCAGAATATCAGGAAGCTCTCAAGGAGCTTGCAGAAAGGAGGGCAACGCTATGAGCCAGGCAATCAAGAAAGTCGTTGCAGAGTTCCTGCAGGAGGCAGGGAAGAAAGACCGGGATATCGTCGTCCTCTGCAGTGATTCGAGGGGCTCCGGAGCTTTTGGCCCTTATGCGGAGGAGCTTCCTGAGCAGTTCGTCGAGGTGGGCATCGCCGAGCAGAACCTCGTAGGCATCAGTGCAGGACTGGCCTCCTGCGGCAAGCGTCCCTTTGCAGTTTCCCCGGCCAGCTTCCTCTCGACGCGGAGCATGGAGCAGGCCAAGGTAGATGTGGCTTACTCCAATACGAATGTGAAGCTCCTCGGCATTTCGGGTGGCGTGAGCTATGGAGCTCTCGGCATGACGCATCATTCGGCAACGGATATTGCCGATATGGCCTCCATTCCTGGCATGCGAGTCTATCTGCCAAGCGATGGACCCCAGGCAAAATGCCTGATGAAAGAGCTTGTAAAGGACACAGATCCCGCCTATGTCCGCTATGGGCGCAATGCGGTGGAAGATGTGTATGAGGAGGGGAATGTTCCCTTCGTGATGGACCGTGCAACAACTGTCAGGGAAGGAAAGGATCTTACGATCATCGCCTGCGGCGAGATGGTCTGGCAGGCGAAGAAGGCTGCTGAGCAGCTGGAATCGGAGGGCATCCATGCAAGGGTCCTTGACATGTACTGCATCAAGCCCTTTGACGGTGAGGCCGTGCGAAAGGCGGCAGAGGAGACAGGTGCCATCCTGACAGTGGAGGAGCATACAGCTTATGGAGGCTTGGGCTCCCTCGTGGCACAGCTCACGGCTCGGGAGCATCCGACGCGGGTCAGGAGCCTGGCTCTCCCCGATGCGCCTGTCGTCACAGGGACGACGCCAGAAATCTTCAAGCATTACGGGCTGGATGCGGAAGGCATCGCGAAAGCAGCTCGGGAGCTTGTCGGATGAGTGGGTATATCCTCGGCATCGATCAGAGTACCCAGGGGACAAAGGCAATTCTTTTTGACGAAGCGGGAGCCCTCCTGCATCGCGTGGATGCGCCTCATAAGCAATACATCGATGAACGAGGCTGGGTCGAGCATGACCCAGAGGAAATTTTTGCAAACCTGAAGCATCTTGTGGGCGAGCTTCTCCAGGTGACGGGGATAGATCCGCAGGAAGTACGGGCCGTCGGCATCAGCAATCAGCGGGAGACGGCCGTGGCTTGGGACAGGCAGACGGGAAAGCCCCTCTGCCGTGCCATCGTCTGGCAGTGCGCACGGGGCGAGAAAATCTGCGAGCGCATTGCCCGTAGCGGCGTAGGGGAGCGCATCCGCTTCCTTACAGGGCTCCCCCTTTCCCCTTATTTCTCTGCAGCGAAGCTTGCCTGGGTCCTGGAAAACATCCCGGAGGCAAAGCAGTTGGCAGAAGATGGGCATCTGGCGTTTGGTACGATGGACAGCTACCTCGTGTTCCGCTTGACGGGCGGCCATGTCTTTGCTACGGATGCCTCCAACGCCTCGCGGACGCAGCTCTTTGATATCGAGAAGTGCGGCTGGTCGGAGGAAGCTTGTGATTTCTTTGGAATCCCTGTCGAGGCGCTTCCGAGGGTGATGGACTCCGATGCGATTTATGGGGAGACAGATTTCGATGGTGTCCTTCCCTGCAAGATTCCCATCCATGCTGTGCTGGGCGATAGCCACGCTGCGCTTTTCGGGCAGGGCTGCCATGTGCCCGGCATGACGAAGGCCACGTATGGGACAGGCTCCTCCGTCATGATGCACGTGGGGGATCATCCCGTCCGCAGCAGACACGGGCTGGCCTCATCCCTCGCCTGGCAGATCGGGGGGGAGGCAGAGTACGTCCTGGAGGGCAATATCAACTATACAGGAGCATCCGTCACCTGGCTGCGCGACAGCCTGCAGCTTGTAGCAGGGCCCGCGGAGACAGAGGCTCTTGCCCGCAAGGCAAATCCGGAGGATATCAGCTATTTTGTTCCAGCCTTTACTGGCCTCGGAGCACCTTATTGGGCCAGTGAAGCCACGGGGCTCTTTACAGGCATTACCCGGCGGACAGGCAGGGCAGAAATGGTTCGCGCTGTCCTTGACTCCATCGCCTACCAGATCGGCGATGTGGTCAAGGCCATGCGAGAGGAATCCGGTCATTCCCTTTCTGCTCTCCGGGTGGATGGGGGCGCAACGAAAAATCGCTATCTCATGCAGTTCCAAGCGGATATCCTCGAAGCTCCTGTGGAGGTGGCTGCAGTGGAAGAGCTGTCAGCACTGGGGACAGCGTATCTTGCGGGAATTGCTGCAGGACTCTATGAGAAGGATGGGATCTTTTCCCATGTGAGGCGGGAAACATTTTCCCCATCCATGACAGGGGAGCGACGAAGAGAGCTGGAACAGGGCTGGGAGCGGGCAATCCGCCAGACCCTGTCTGCAGCAGCTTCGAATCAATAAGACTCCGTGTATTTTAAAGAATCAAAGGAGGACAAAAAATGGCAACATGGAAGAAAATGCTTGCAGTGGTATCGATGCTCTGTCTGATGGCAGTCACGCTGACCGGCTGCGGCGGACAGAAAGCGTCTACAGGTGACAACGGATCACAGCAGGCCCTGAAGGGTGGCGGCTCGAACATCATCTATATTATCACACCATCCCATTCAAACCCGTTCTTCAAGACGGAGGCCGAGGCAGCAGCTGCCAAGGCGAAGTCCCTTGGCTATGAAGTCAAGACGGTATCCCATGATGATGACGCGACGAAGCAGTCGGAGCTCTTTGATAACGCGATTTCTGATAAAGCCGCAGCCATCATCTGCGACAATGCTGGAGCAGATGCGACGGTGGCAGCTGTCCAGAAGGCACGGGATGCAGGCATTCCGACCTTCCTCATCGACCGCGAGATCAATGGCAGCGGCATCGCGATTTCCCAGATTGTTGCCAACAACTATCAGGGCGCGAAGGGCATTGCGGAGAAGTTCGTCGAGGCCATGGGCGAGAAGGGCGAGTATGCTGAGCTCCTCGGCAAGGAATCCGATACGAATGCAGGCGTGCGCTCCAGCGCATTCCATGAGGTTATCGACCAGTATCCCGATATGAAGATGGTGGCCCAGCAGACGGCAAACTGGGAGCAGACGGAAGCCAACCAGAAGACGGAGACCATCCTCCAGTCGAACCCGAACATCAAGGGCATTATCTGCGGCAATGACACCATGGCAGTCGGCGCTGTTGCGGCTATCAAGAATGCTGGCCTTGCAGGCAAGGTCGCCGTTATCGGCGTGGATGGCTCGGATGAGGCTGCGGCAGCCATCCGTGATGGCAGCATGGTCGGCACGGCACTCCAGCAGGCAGCACTCATCGCAGAGATGGCTGTAGAGCAGGCAGACAAGTATCTGAAGACCGGTTCCACGGGCCTCGATGAAAAGCAGCTTGTTGACTGTGTCATCATCACGAAGGACAATGTGGCAAAGCTGAAGACATTTGTCTACAAAGAATAAGACAGATTGCAATCTATTGGGAGGTGTGGAAGGAGTTCCTTGCAGGAGTCCTTCCGCACCTCTTGTCTTTATGAGAGGTAGTCATTATGAACAAAAGAGCAATCGGGGCAGTCTTTTTAAGCCTTGCCATCGCCTTTTCCGCAAGTGGCTGTGTGACAGTCGTGCCAATCGGGCAGGAGGATCAGGTCACGGGAAATGTCGCCTTCAATGCGGCGGACAATGTGGCAGATATCTGGGAGTCTAAGGCAGTCCCGGAGCTGAGTGAGAAGGCGGTGGAGCTGCCAAAGCTCCTGGCGGAGTCGAATGGCGATCTGAAATCCGTTGCTGGAAATTATGGACATTATTCCATGGGGAATTCCGGAGAGCTGAGCTACATCGTCAAGGGCGAGGGCACGGTGACGGAGGTGAACCAGGAAAAAAAGGCAGGCTATCTGACGATGAAAATCGCTGGGTATGATGGGCCTATCGTCGTGAAGATGCAGATAGGCTCTGTCTATAAAGGCTCGGCAATTCGCGATTGCCTGAGCTTCATAAAATACGAGGACTACAAGAATCAGGTGGACTGGGCAAAGGTGTCCCAGGCCATCCATGATACGGTGAACAAGGAAGTCGTCGAACCTCTGAATGTTTCCCAGCTTGTCGGGAAGAACCTGGAATTTGTCGGCTGCTTCAGCGTGACAGGCAACAAGGAAATCCTCATCACGCCAGTAAAGGCCAGCGTAAAATAGGAGGCGCGTCATGGAAGAGATGGAGCGTATTCATACAGATATTCCATCCGTGCTCCACGCAGAGAAGATGGATAAAATCTATCCGGGCACAAAGGCTCTCGACGGAGTATCCTTTGATGTCTACAAGGGAAAGGTCAATGTCCTCATCGGTGAAAATGGTGCGGGGAAATCCACGCTCATGAAGCTCATAGCCGGCATCGAGCAGCCCTCTGGCGGAACGATGACAATGGACGGGGAGGTTGTTTCCTTTCCTGACGTGGATGCGGCAAGGCGTCATGGCATCGGCATCATCCATCAGGAGCTTTCCCTTTTTCCGAATCTTACGGTATATCAGAATATCTTTATGGCTCGAGAGTGCACGCGACATAAGGTTCTCATCGATGATGCAGAGCATGTGCGGCGGACGAAGGCTATCATGGAGAAGCTGGAGCATCCGATAGATCCTTATACCATCGTGGGAGATTTGCGCGTCGGGCAGCAGCAGATGATCGAGATTGCACGAAACCTCATCCAGGATGATCTGAAGATCCTCATCATGGATGAGCCCACCTCCTCCCTGTCAGAACAGGAGGTGCAGGTGCTCTTCAAGATTATGCGTGAGCTAACTGCTGAGGGCATCTCGATTGTCTACATATCCCATCGCCTTGAGGAAATCATGCAGATAGGCGACTTTGTCACCATCCTGCGAGATGGACGCCTCGTTGCGAGCGCGGCAGTGGCGGATATCGATGTCTCCTGGATTGTCCGGAAAATGGTTGGCACGAAGAAATCCTATCCGAAGCGCAAGACGGAAGTGGACTGGTCAAAGCGATTCCCTGTGCTGAAGGTCAAGGATCTATGCCTGCCGAAAAAAGGCGGCGGCTGGCTGCTGAACCATCTGGACTTTGAGCTTCGCCAAGGTGAGATCCTTGGGATATACGGACTCATGGGAGCAGGAAGGACAGAGATATTTGAATGTATCATGGGCCTGCACCCGGAGCATACGGGCACGGTGGAGCTTGATGGGGAGCCCATCGAGATACACAATGTCACCGAGCAGATTTCTCGCGGCTTTGCCATGGTTCCCGAGGATAGGCAGCGGGAGGGGCTTGTGCAGACAATGAATATCGGCAAGAATATCTCCCTGTCGAGCCTTGCCTCCTATGCAAAGGGCATCTTCCTTGATGCAAAGCAGGAGGATGCAGCGGTCGACAAGGAAATCGATGCCATCCATATCAAGGTGGCGGACAAGAAGCTGCCGATTCTCTCCCTGTCGGGCGGCAACCAGCAAAAGGTCGTCATAGGCAAGGGCCTTCTGACGGATCCGAAGATCCTGCTCCTCGACGAGCCGAGCCGCGGCATCGACATCGGCGCAAAGACAGAGGTCTTTGAAATCATCAATCACTATGCTGACGAAGGACTCTCCATCATCGTGATTTCCTCGGAGCTGGAGGAAATCGAAGCTATTGCGGACCGCATCATCGTGCTGTCCAATGGCATCAAGACGGCAGAATTTACGCGGGACGAGGTCACACAAGACGCCCTTGTCCATGCATCGTACCAAGGCCATACGACCCATAAGGCATCCTGAGTCCGGGAAAGGAAGACGGAATATGAAAGACAAGCATTCACTGGCGATGGTGCTCCTGAAAGGGCGCACCCTCATCGTCCTCGCACTCCTCGTCATTTTTTTCAGCCTGGCGACGCCGAATTTCTTGACGACGAATACGCTGCTGCTTCTCGCAAAGCATGTGGCACTCTATGGCATTCTTGCCATCGGCATGACATACGTCATCATCACAGGCGGCATCGACCTGTCTGTCGGTGCTGTCGTCGGTCTCGCAGGCATGATAGCAGGCGGGCTTATCCAGAAGGGCTTGACGCTTGAGTTTGCTGGCGTGACCCTTTACTTCGACGTTCCCCTTGTCGTGCTCATCACTGTGGCGGTCGGCGCTCTCATCGGCTGGCTCAATGGCATCATCATTACGAAGTTTGGCGTGGCACCCTTCATTGCGACGCTCGGCACCATGTACATCGCTCGAGGCTTTGCCATGCTTCACTCCAATGGTGCGACCTACTCGAACATCCTGGGGAATGCTGCTCTTGGAAATACCGGCTTTGATTTCTTCGGCAGCCGGATTCTCGGCATCCCGGTCGGAGCGCTCATCTTGGCAGTCATTGCCGTGGTTTCCGCAGCACTCTTGATGAAGACCACCTTCGGCTGGCATGTATTCGCCATTGGTGGCAACAGCAAGGCGGCAAAGCTCTCCGGTGTGAAGGTCAATAAGGTTACGATTCTCGTCTATATCTTCTCTGGCATCTGCGCGGCTATCGTCGGCATCATCACGGCATCCCAGCTGGAGGCCTCCCATCCGGCTTCCGGTGAGACCTGGGAGATGAATGCCATTGCGGCAGCTGTCCTTGGCGGCACTTCCATGATGGGCGGCATCGGCACCATCAGCGGCACAATCGTCGGTGCCTTCGTCATCGGCGTCATCTCGGACGGCATGGTCATGTGCGGCGTGTCGGAGTTCTGGCAGATGATTATCAAGGGCCTCGTCATCATCTTGGCCGTCATCATCGACCAGTTCCAGCGCAACATGGAAGCAAAAATGGCTCTTGCTGCACGGAATGAAGCAAAGAAGGAGGGCTGAGCATGAAAAAGCAGGGAATCCTACAGGCACGGCTTGCCGGGCTCATTGCATCCCTTGGGCATAAGGATACCTTTTTGATCGGCGATGCAGGCATGCCCATACCAAAGGGGGTGGAATGCATAGATCTTGCAGTAACGGCAGGACTGCCTGAGTTCCTGCCCGTACTGGATGCAGTTCTTTCCGAGGTCTGCGTGGAGGGTATCACGCTGGCGGAGGAAATCAAGACGGAAAACAAAAGACTGCACACGGAAATCTGCGGGCGGTTCCCAAAGCTTGTGCCGGAGTATGTGCCGCATACGAAACTGAAGGAAATGAGCGCAGGCTGTCGCTTTGCAATCCGCACGGGAGAGTTTTCTCCCTATCCGAATCTCTTGCTCCGGGCAGGTGTCGTTTTTTGAAAAGTCTTCTATATTGCAGAAGACGATATATCCTGTTAACATAGGAGGTGAAAGGAATTTTTAGGGGGAAGACCGCATGAAGATAAACATAAAGAAACTCAGTGAGCTATCTGGCTTTTCTCCTGCAACGGTTTCCAATGCGCTTTCGGGAAAACGCGGTGTCAGCCCGGAGACGAGCGAAAAAATCATACGCATCGCACGGGATACGGGCTATCTTTCCGCAGGACGGGAGCGCGAGTTCATGAAGAAGATTCGCGTGGTGACATACCGTGATAGCGGGGCGGTCTTTGCGGACTCTCCTTTCTTTTCCGAGTTGCTGGAAAGTGTCGAAAACGAAAGCCGCAAGGAAGGCTATGAGATAAACATCATCAATCTGTATCGACGGCAGGCAGACTATGCTTCGCGGTTGCGAGAAATCCTCTCGGATATTACGTCTGGAATCCTGCTCGTCGGGACGGAGCTCGTCGAGGAGACGGCCCGGCCTTTCGCCCAGTCAGAAGCGCCGCTTGTCCTGCTGGATGCGTGGTTTGATCGGCTGCCCTTCGATGCCGTCCTGATGAATAATGAGGAGAGTGTCATAGAGGCCGTACGCCATTTGATAGACAAGGGACATACGAAAATCGGGTACTTGCGCGGCACAGTCCGCATCAGTAACTTCAAATGCAGGGAACGCGGCTGGCGTAAAGCGTTGGCGGATTGTGGGCTTGTACCAGACGAGGCGTTTGTCTTCGATGTGGAGCCCTCGATCCCTGGAGCGAACGAAGGGGTTCTGCGGGCAATCGACGAGGGGCGTGAGATGCCTACGGCATTCTTTGCGGACAATGACATGATTGCCCTTGGGGCGATGCATGCATTTCAGGCACGGGGCTGGCAGATCCCCCGGGATATATCCATCGTGGGATTCGATGATATCACCTTCAGCGAGGTGTTCACGCCAGGACTTACGACGGTGCGTGTCATGAAAAAGGAGCTGGGGCAGATCGCGGTGCGCCGCCTGCTGGAGAAGCTCCACAGCCCGTTGCCGATCCATGCGCGAACGCAGGTCATCAATTCGCTCATCCTGCGGGGAAGTGTTGGAAAGCCACGGGAAACATGATACGGAGGGGCAGTATTTATGAAGATAGCAGTCATCGGTTCGACCATGATGGATGTGGTGTCTTATACGGACACGGTTCCTGCCGCTGGAGAAACTCGGGAGGCGAGGGACTTTCACATGGCAGGAGGCGGCAAGGGGGCTAATCAGGCAGTTGCAGCTGCAAAGCTGGGGGCGGAGGTGCTCTTTGTCACTGCTGTGGGAGACGATGTTTTTGGAGAGACCTGTCGTAAAAACTACGAGGCCTGCGGCATCGATACCCGCTATGTCATGACGGCGAAGGGAAAGCCGAACGGCGTGGCGACAATCCTCGTGGAGGAGTCGGGGCAGAACCGTATCCTTATCTGCAAGGGGGCGAATGATGCGCTCACCCCCGAAAGGCTGCGGGAGGCGGAGCCGGTCATAGCAGAGTGCGGCCTCATCGTCCTGCAGTTGGAGATCCCGCTGGAGACTGTCTACGAAGCCATCGAGCAGGGAAAGCGGCACGACATTCCCGTTCTCCTCAATCCAGCCCCAGCTCAGCCAGGTCTCGAGGTGGATCGAATTGTTTCCTGCGAATTTTTCGTGCCGAACGAGACGGAGCTTGCACTTCTTACGGGACTGGAAACGGATACAGAGGAGGGCGTCCTTCAGGCGGCAAATACGTTGCTTGAAAAAGGCATCAAGAATGTCATCGTCACCATGGGAAGCCGCGGCTCCCTGTGGGTCACAAAGGATGGGGCAAAGCAGGTATCTGCGGAGAAGGTGAAGGCAGTGGATACGACAGGGGCTGGTGACTCCTACATCGGGTGCTTTGTGGAGACCTGGAGCCGCACCGGCGATATCCTCGCCTCCATGCAGCGTGCCTCCCGCTACGCCGCTGATGCCGTAACTCGTCCGGGTACACAGGATTCCTATGCGACCCGGGAGATGTTCGGCGTATAATACATAAAGTCAAAAAGCGGAGCCACCGACAACTAGAGTCGCTGGCTCCGCTTCTGTATGAACTTTTTCAGAGCGCGTTATAGCAATGCCAAATATTTTGGTTGGTCTGCTTTTGGAATACCGATGGCATCCATCGCAGCTTCCGCAGTGAAGTTTGTGTTTTTTATCAGGTTTTTGATGCTAGTGATATATGTTTCCGTGCGACCTTCTTTTTTTCCATCGTCTCGGATTTCATCCATAATCCTGCACATGTCGCTCACTCCTTTTTCTGTCTGCTTGTAGTATCGCATACGCTCTGCGAGGATGTTGCTTATCATGTCGTTTGGATTTGTACAGAAGAAATCATGCATCAGATTCCCGAGAGCATCGTTTCCTCTGTATTCTCCATTGACGTAGAAGATGTGCGATCCATCCTCATATATGGCTGATGTATCTTCGAAGGTACGGCGTATGCGATAAATCGGCTGACCCTGTTTCCAGATATCGTTCTCTGTGATGAAAATGACATAGGTTTCCGGCAGGTCGCCGAAGTCTGTCCCTTTGTCAATTTCCCGTGCATCGAGAAGGCTGCTGTTGAAGCGCCCGCGGCGGGGGATTGCGCCTCGCTCGTTCCGTTGGACTTCCACGTTAATGATTTTTCCTTGGACAGTGGACAGAGCATCGATGCGCACCTCCCGCCCGTAGAGGTTCGGGATGGAGCGCTGGGTGATTACCTCCGTCACGGCCAGCATGTTGTCATCAAAAATCGGCTGAAGGACTGCTGTCATGGCATCGGTATCTCCGTCCATGCAGGAGTTGAACATTGTGTCATCAATCAGCCGAAGCTGACCAATTTTCTCGAGGTACATCTTTCTTCGCTCTGCAAGCTTCATGGGCATCGCCTCATTTTCTGTGGCCGATGGATTCTGTCTTTAGTATACCATTTCCCTGTAAAAATAGAAAGGGAATGGAATATTAATTCACTGTGTCCTGGATGTTTGTGTATAATGGGCCCATGAATTTAGACCACCCGTGAAAATTTTAGGAGTGCATGATATAGTATCAGTAACACATACGGAGGTTGCTATCATGCCACGAAAAAAGTGGCTCTTCGGGCATCCTTGTGGGTAGGAAATGCCACTGCTGCGTGTAACTAAGC
>CAMCRT010000037.1 GCA_945877355.1 uncultured Mitsuokella sp.
ACCACAACTTCAAGCCGGACGAGGGCGACCGGGAAAACGGCGTCGGCGTCGGCGTATCCATGAAGTTCTAAAGGGCACCGCGCCCCATAGCGTGGCAGGCAGAATCAAAAGTGGCTGTGATGACTCGCATTTCATCACAGCCACTTTTTCTATCTGAGGATACGATCGGCGCCTCTATGGAAAGGAGGGCCTTCTCCCAAAAGCCCCTAGCGGGCCCCCTGCCGGGTCCGCAAGAGCGTCACGTCCTTCTGGAGCTGCAGGAGGCCGTTGCGGGGGACCGTCCCGCTCTCCAGCAGGCGCCGCATGCCCTGATCCGCCAGACGCATGGCCTCCTCGTAGCCGGCGAACCTAGGCTCGGGGCGGCCTGCCTCCAGGATGGTGTCCAGCCGCTCCGGCGGGAAATAGCCCGTCGTCTCCCCGAAGAGCGCCGCCATGTCCTCCTCCGTCGCCTCCTGGAGGACGCTTTTCCGCACGGGGAGCGCCGGCGCGTGCATGAGGATATCCCGCTGGGTCTCCTCCCCGTAGGCCAGCTCCTTCAGGAAGGCAAAGGCCAGGTCCTTCTGCTCCGAGGTCTCGGCGATGCCGGCGCAGAGCACGGAAAGGGGCGACGCATAGCCAGCACTGCCCCGAGGTAGCGGCAGCGCCTCCCAGGCAAAGGAAGAGAACCGCTTGATGCGCCAGGGGTAGGGCTGGTAGGTGCGGTAGGTGGCGTAGTCAAAGGGCCGGAAAGCCACGCGCCCCAGATCGAAGTCCTCCGCCCGGGGCACATGTCCAAGAAGGGTCCCCTGGAGGCGCAGGTAGAAGCGGGCCGCCTCCTCCATGGAGCTATCCGAAAGGTGCGCCGTCCCATCCGGGCCAAAGGGCTCGGCCCCATTCGTCACGGCGGCATCGAGCCAGGTGTAGCCGTAGAAGCCGTACTGGTCCACCTCCCCATCCCCATCGGTATCCCTCGTCACCCGGCGGGCGATGTCATAGAAGTCCTGCCAGGTCCAGTCCTCCCGGGGCAGCTCGATGCCCTCCCGCGCCAGGAGCGTCCGATTGACGAAGAGGAGCCGGGGCACGCACTCGATGGGGAGCGCATAGAGGGTTCCCTCCTGCTCCCCCGCCGAGAGCGCACTGGCGTAAAAGGCCTCCAGGGAAAAGTCCTGGTCTGCCGCCGCCAGGGGCGAAAGGGGCGTCAGGGCGTGGATCGCCACATACCTGGCAAAGTCCTCCTCCGGCACGAGAAAGACATCGGGGGCCTGGCCCGCGAGGAGCTGCTCCGCCAGCCACTCCCCGTAGTCCCCCTTGCGGATGCCCTGGGTGTAGCGCACCTTCACCCCCGGATGGGCCGCCTCAAACCGGGCGATGGCCGCATCGAGGCGCTCGTAGGGCTCCCCCTCCGGCACGCCCCACCAGCTCCCGGCGACGACCCCCACCGTGAGCACCCGCTCCCTGGGCGGCAGGGAGACGAGGGCCAGCACCAGGAGGAATAGGCCGAAAAACGCAAAGAAGAGCTTTGCCCCCTGATAGGGGCCTCCCATCGCCCTCATGCGTCCACCGGACGGGAGGAGAGCCCCGTCTGCACCGCCCAGATGGCAAGCTGAGTGCGGTCCCTGAGGGAGAGCTTTGCGAGGGCCGCGCTCAGACCATTTCGCACCGTGCCATCGGAGAGGGAGAGCCTGCTGGCGATTTCCTTATTGGAGAGGCCCTGCCCCACGAGGCAGGCGATATTGCGCTCCGTGCGGGTGAGGTCATCCACCCTTCCGTCCGCCGCGATGGCCATGCTCCCCTTTGCCATGCGGCCGAAGAAGGAGACCACCTTCGTGGCGATATCGGGATTGATGACGGCGGTGCCCGCCGCCGCCACCCGCACCGCATGGGTGAGCTCCTGCATGGAGACGCCCTTCAGGAGGTAGCCGGTGGCGCCGTACTTCAGGGCGCCGAAGACATACTCATCATCGTCGAAGGTGGTGAGGACGAGGACCTTCACCTCCGGGTACTTCTCCTTCACCAGGCGCGTGGCCTCCACCCCATCCACCTCCGGCATGCGGATATCCATGAGGATGACATCCGGCGCCCCCTTTTCCGCGAGGAGGGCAAGGAGCGCCCGTCCGTTTTCCGCTGTGCCCGTGACCAACATATCGCTGCTCTGGGCGAGCACGATGGAGAGGCTCTCCCGGATGAGCTCCTGATCATCGGCTATCATGACGCGTATCATCGTTTCTCCTCCTTTCCAGCAACCTGCTCCGTCAGCTCCTCCGCGGGCTTTCCCTCGCTGCGCTCGGGGATGACCGCCTCCAGGGTAAAGCCCCGGTCGCTCCAGTAGCGAAGGCTCCCATGGACGAGCTTTAGCCGCTCCTCCATGTGGCGGAGGCCGAAGCCCGCCTTTACCGTGTCACAGCCGCTGCCGTCGTCTGACAGGAGCAGATAGATATTTCCCCGCTCCGCCGACAGCGTGATGGACACGTGCTTTGCGCCGCCGTGGCGGTTTGCATTCGTCATGCCCTCCTGCACCACCCGGTAGAGGACATCCTCCTCCTCCGCCCGCAGATTGCCCGGGTAGTGAAGGATGGTGAGCCGCGCCTCCATGCCCGTGGCCTCCGCGTACTCCTCCACCATGTGGGCGAGGGCCGCCCGGAAGGGGAGCCTCTCGAGATCATCGGGCCGCAGCTTCTTCACGGAGCGACGCACATCCTTTATGCCATGGGCCGCCGTCTCCCGGATCTTCAGGAGCTGCTGCCGGGCGAAGTCCGGTGCCGCATCGATGGTGACGAGGCAGGCGTCGATGCCCGCGAGGATGCCCGTGAGGGCGTGGCCCAGGGTATCGTGGATCTCCCGGGCGAGACGGTTCCGCTCGCGGGTCTCCGCCATGCACTCCGCCTCGATGGCATAGGCCCGGAGCCTGACATTTGCCTCCGCCAGCTCCGCACCGAGCGCCCGAAGCCGCTCCTCCTCCTCGTGCTTTTTCTGCACCAGCATGATGACGTAGAGCATGAAGAGCACGATGTTTAGGGCCGAGGCGCCATTTTTCAGCACGGTGAAGAGCAGCCGCACATTTGGCGCATAGTAGGCGGCATAGGCATCGAAGGGCACCACGAGATTCTGGAAGGCCGCGAGGCTGTACACGGAGACGGCGTAGAGCACCAGCATCGCCCCTGCCAGCAGCACCCGCTGCCGCCGCCCCTCGAAGCGGTGGACGATGTCCGCCACCAGAAGGAGGATGACCCCGTCGTAGGAGAAATCGAGGCTGCGGATGAGCAATGCGCAGCAGAGCAGCTCCACCGCCAGATAAAAGTGGCGTGCCGCCCCCTGGAACCGGTCGCTGCGGTAAAGGGCCCCCGCCCCCAGGAGCAGCAGGAGCGCCGCCACCGTCGCGGAGAAGCCCGCCGCGGGCGCCATGGGGAGGTTCGGCAGATGGGCGAGGAAGGCCCGGGCCTCCCCCGCCGCGAGGATTTTCTGCTGGGTGATGGCGAGAAAGCCCCCCAGGAGCAGCACCACGATCGTATTGTAGAGGGCGAGGAGCTGATACATCCGAAAGAGGGACCGGGCGTCCGCCTCCCGCGCGACTGCCACAGAGCGCATCACTCCCACCCCATTTCCGAATCCTGCGTCAGCGTCTCCCGGGAGAGGAGCCGGGTCGGCAGTAGCACATGGGGCGGGACGCTCTCTCCCGCCAGGATGCGGTAGGCAGCGTCCGCCGCCCGGCGGCCGATCTCCCGCGGGGACTGGGCCGCCGTCGCCGTCATGCGCCCGGCGGCGATGCGCTCCCGGGCCTCCGGCGTGCCGTCCACCCCGTAGACCCGCACATCGCTGCGCCCCGCCGCCGCGAGGGCCGCGAGAGCCCCCAGGGCCGCCGGGTCATTGAGGGCCATGACCGTGTCGATCTCCGGATGCTCCGCCAGGAGCTCCTGCATGGCGGGCATGGCCCGCTCCAGCTGTCCATAGCACTCCGCCGCAGCCACGATGCGGTAAGCGTCGTGGCCCGCCAGTGCCTCCCGGAAGCCCTGGATGCGGCTCACGGCCGAGTGGGCCCCCTCATGGGTGAGGATGGCGATATTCGCCCCATTGGCATGGGAGAGCAGGTGCGCCGCACAGGAGGCCCCCGCCGCGTAGTTATCCGACTCGATGCGGGCGGCCACAGCCCCCGCCTCCGCCGGCACGTCCGTATCCACCACGATGACAGGGATATGGGCCGCCTCCGCCGCTGCCAGCAGGGGCCCCGCCTCCCGCCAGTCCACGGGCTTGAGGAAAATGGCCGAGACCCCCTCCCGCACGAAGTCCTTTACGATTTCCTCCTGCCGCGCAGGCGAGAGGGCCGGGTCCCGTGTGAGGAGCACGTCCCCATGGGCCTCCACTGCCGCGCGGATTTCCTCGTCCACGATTTCATAGAAGGGATTATTCAGCGTCATGTAGACCGCCCCGAACTTCTTCCGGTGCTCCACCTGCTCCGCCGAGAGATCCACCCGCCCCACCGCCAGCAGCACCAGCGGGCAGACCACAAGAAAGAGAAGCGCCAGCGCCACCAGCGCCCAGCGCTCCACCACCCCGAAATGCATGGCCCCCTCCTTTCCAAATACGTCCACTAAAGAAAGCATAGGGGCCTTTTCCCCAAAAGTCAAGGGACTTTCCCCCATTCGAGGGGGTCCAGGCCGGGCGCAAAAAAACGACGCACCAACGAGGTGCGCCGCAGCTTTTTGCTTTGTGCCGATCAGGCAAAGAGGCCGATCCAGTAGCCCAAGATGCCGATGGCGAAGAGGCCCAGGATGATGAGGAGGGGGTTGACGCCCTTCTTCAGGAGATACATGCAGGCAAACGTCATGAGAAGCGGGACGATGCCGGGCATGAGGCTGTCGAGGATGGTCTGAAGCGTGGTGACCACGTGCTCCCCCTGGCTGTTGGTGTACTCGGAGAGCACCAGGGGCATGTTGACCGTCGTCCACTTCGCCACCAGGGCGCCCATGACGAGAAGACCTAGGACCGAGGAGCCCTCCGTCAGGAACCGCATCTTGTTGCCGTCCATCTCGCTGACGAGCTCCGTGCCCTTTTCGTAGCCATACATGACGCCGTACCAGTTCGTAGCGAGGCGGATGGCGTTGAAGACCAGGAAGAAGATGAGGGGGCCTGCGATGCTGCCCGTGAGCGCGATGCCTGCGCCGAGGGCCGCCAGCACCGGCCGGAGCGTGCCCCAGAAAATCGGGTCGCCCACGCCAGCGAGAGGCCCCATGAGGCCGACCTTCACGCCGGAGAGCGTCGCCTCGCTGATGTCCACGCCGTTGGCCTTCTTTTCCTCCATGGCCGCCGTGATGCCCATGATGGGCGTGGCGAGGAAGGGCTGGGTGTTGAAGAACTCCAGGTGGCGCTTCATGGACGCCGCCAGCTCCTCGCCCTTGTAGAGCTTCCGGAGGGCCGGGAGGAGCGACACGCAGAAGCCGATGGCCTGCATGCGCTCGAAGTTGAAAGAGCCCAGGAGGAAGTTCGACCGGATGAAGATATTGATAAGGTCTTTCTTATTCAGTGTCGTTGCCATGGTGTCCCTCCTCACATGAGATCCGAATCATCGATGTCGTCCAGCGCATTGCCGGTGCTGCCACCTGCAGCCGGGCCCGCATTCTGGGCCGCGATATCCCGCTGGAGCCCCTTGATGTGGAAGTAGGCGCAGATGAGGCCGATGGCGCCGAAGCCGATGAGGTTGACGTTCGTGAAGACCGCCACCAGGAAGCCCAGGAAGAAGTAGGGCATGAGGCTCTTGGCATTCATCATGTTGATGACCATCGCATAGCCGACGACCACGATGAAGCCGCCGGAGACCTGCAGGCCGCGGGTGATGACCTCTGGGATAGAGTCCAGCATGGCGCTGACCGTATCCGTGCCGGCCACAGCCGCGACGGCCGCCGCCGGGACAGCCACGCGCAGCGCCTGCAGGAGGAGGCCGCCCAGATGGCACATCTCGATGCCGAAGCCATTGCCCTTTGCTGCGAACTTATCGGCGAGGTGCTGGAAGAAAACGGTGATGGTGCGGACGAAGATGGTGAGCACCTGGCCAGCCGCCGCAAGAGGCACGGCGAGCGCGATACCCGCGCCGATGCTCTGGTGGCCCACGATGACCAGGATGGCGGAGATGACGGAGGCGAGGGCCGCATCCGGCGCCATGGCCGCGCCCACGTTCATCCAGCCCAGGGCCAGCATCTCAAGGGTGCCCCCCAGGATGATGCCCGTCGTCACATCCCCGAGGACCAGGCCCACGAGGGTGCAGGCCACGAGGGGCCGGTGGAACTGGCACTCATCCAGCACAGAGCCCATGCCCGCGATGGCCGCGACGACGATGAGCAATATAAATTGAAGTGAAGTCATAAATGTATTCCCCCATACAAAGATGTTCTTCGCATTTTCGCTCCCCTAGAGGCCGCCAGGAAGCTGGCCCCAGGGCTTTTTATTTCCTAGCCTATCAGAGAAGCCCCTTGTCCTTGAGGGCCTCCATGGCGTCCTTCTTCTGCTCCGTGGCGACCTTGCGCATCTCGACCTCCACGCCCATGTCGTGGAGCTCCTTGATGGCCTTCACGTCATCCGCATTCACGGCGACGGCCTGGGAGATGAGCGTATCGCCCTCCTTGAAGGTCATGCCGCCGAGATTGACGGACTTAAAGGGAATGCCGCCCTTGATGGCGCGGACCACGTCGCCGGGGTTCGTAAAGAGGAAGAGGGTCTTGAAGGGCTCGTACTTCGGGTTCTTGTAGGCCTCGCAGGCCTTTTCCACCGGCACCACATAAGCCTTGATGCCCGGAGGCGCCACCTGCAGCAGCAGCTTCTTGCGCAGCGTATCCTGAGCCACCTCATCGTTGCAGCACATGATGCGGTTGCAGCCGGAGACCTTCGTCCAGACCGTTGCCACCTGGCCGTGGATCAGACGATCATCGATACGGCAGAATGCGATTTCCATGGAAATACCCCTTTCTCAAAAACCAGACTCGCGTCTCAGTTGTATTCGCTATGCATTTATGATACGATAAGCGCGAAGAAAATACAGCGGACAAGTGTCACGACTTTTCGCGAAACAATATGACATCTGTCACAAACGGGAGGAAATCATGGTCAAAATCATCCTATCCGACATCGACGGCACGCTCCTGACCCCCGAGTCCACCGTCACAGAAAAGACAGCGGAGACCGTCCGCCGGGCCGTCCGGGCAGGGCTCCCCTTCGCCCTCGTCTCCGCCCGCATGCCCGAGGCCATCTACCCCATCACCGACAAGATGGGCCTGCGCCTCCCCCTCGTATGCTACAGCGGCGCCTACGTGCTGACGGACATGGGGGACGTGCTCTTCTCAAAGACCATGCGCCAGGAGGATGCCCGCGCAGTGCTGACAGCCCTCCAGCGGGACTACCCCCACCTGACCTGCAACCTCTACGCCGGCCACCACTGGTATGTGGAGGACCTGAAGGATCCGCGGGTGATCCGGGAGATGGACATCACCGAGGCCCAGGCGGAGCAAGCAGACCTCCGAGAGCTCCTCGCGACCACCCTCCCCCACAAATACCTCCTCATGGGTGAGCCCGGGGATATCGAAGCCGCGGAAAAAGAGCTGAGCGCCGCCTTCCCCGCCCTCAACGTGGTCCGATCCGCCCCGCATCTACTGGAAATCATGGACAAATCCATTGCCAAGGACGTGGGCATCGAAAAGCTCCTCGCCCACTACGGCCTGAAAAAGGAAGACGCCCTCGCCTTCGGGGACAACTACAACGACATCGAGATGCTAAGGTACGTGGGCACGAGCGTCGCCATGGGCAACGCCCCGGAGAAAATCAAGGAGATAGCCACAGAGGTGACAGGCCCGAACACAGAGGACGGCCTCGCCACCTACCTGCTGGAGCATGAAATCGTAAAGTAAGCGGAAAGAGCCGTGGAAACGAAACTGCACGTTTCCACGGCTCTTTTGCCTGTTTGATACACACGAAGACCCCCTTCGGGAGAGGGACGAAGCCAGGCTCACCAGGTCGCAATGGGAAGGAAGTGCTGCCAGGGCAGGCAGACGCAGCTTCCCATATTGCCAATCAATGGGTCACCCCTGCAAGGACATCTGCTCGTGCCTCCTGGGGAATATCCAAAAGCTCCACAGCCTCATCCGCCGTTTTGACCCGTCCCTTGCGAAGCAGGCTGCGGACACTATCCACCCAAGCGGATAATTGTCCTTGAAGATTTCCTTTATTTATTCCGCGCTCATAGACGCCTTCCCCCAAGATTGCACATGGTATTCAACTCCTTTTCCTGTGATTTCGTTAGCTGTATAGCAAATTCATTTTCCAGCTTTTGAACAAGCTCCGGGGTAGAGATATCCGATTTAAACAGATTCCATAGAAGCTCTGTCATCGGACTTGCTTTATGGTCATCTCCTAGATAGATGACGACCATTGTCTGCAAATCATAATCGGATACATTCGCCACATGGCTTCCGAGGACCTGTTCCTCTGCGAAATGGTAGCGGTTGATGGAGGTCATGTCTTCGGGGGCCTCCATACAAATCCAGATGCTATAACATTTTTTGACATTGCCATAATCGCTGTTTTCATACTCCACGCCCTTTTGCATGGCAATTCCGTTGGCGACGTATACATTTGCGCGTCGGAGCAGGGGGTAGGCCGAAGGAATCCTTCTCTGAGCTTCCAAATTGATGTAGAGCTTTATGCGCTCCTTTGTTGTCGACACGGTGACATAGAAGAGCAGGTCGTAGCGAATATAGGCATCGTTTAGATTGCTGTGCTCTTCCCCAAGAGACTGGACCCGCTTTGCCTCAGCGAGGGGCATATTCTGGTCAACAATAACCTTGCTGATTTGCGTTTTCCCGATGCACTTTGTAATGGCCTTGTATTCCATTCCTTTGAATTCCGTGACACACTCCTTCAGAACGTATGCCAGAATCCCCTTTATGGAGAGAATCTTCTTAGCTTTTTGGTCGTAGGCTCGTATCTGTTTTTGTACGAGGTCTTCTGTCGATGAACTCATGGGGCAACCTCCTCCTTTCCGTCATCACTTCGCTAGCAAATCTATAAGAACATTTTACCACAGCGGAGCGAAGATGTCATTTTTAGGGCAGATTAGGGGAGTAACAGTGCCGTCAGTAAATCATCTAATCACACTCGCCGTTTCAATCCACGCTCCCCGTGGGGGGAGCGACCCGTCTTGGTTGTTCGTGTCGGACGCGAGCGGCGCGTTTCAATCCACGCTCCCCGTGGGGGGGAGCGACGACATCGTTATCAAGACGGCCTTCCAAATAGAGGTTTCAATCCACGCTCCCCGTGGGGGGAGCGACCTCTGCTATGGGGCAAGGCTAGACTATATGCTTCTGTTTCAATCCACGCTCCCCGTGGGGGGAGCGACGAGACTTCACGGAGTCCAGCTTGCTCGGCTACATGTTTCAATCCACGCTCCCCGTGGGGGGAGCGACCGCGGGGGCACGGGGGTACGCTGGCATTTCGGGAGTTTCAATCCACGCTCCCCGTGGGGGGAGCGACTTAGTACCTTGATTGTATTGTTGCAGCCCTCTGTGTTTCAATCCACGCTCCCCGTGGGGGGAGCGACGACACGTGTTGCCTGATACGTATGGATTGGATAGTTTCAATCCACGCTCCCCGTGGGGGGAGCGACAAGATACGTTTGGAGATCTCTCCGCTTCCGTCAAGTTTCAATCCACGCTCCCCGTGGGGGGAGCGACCCTTTTGCTGCTTGCTATTGGCCTTCTTTTTCAAGTTTCAATCCACGCTCCCCGTGGGGGGAGCGACGATGGATTCATCTGTATCGTTCGTAGGCTCCTCGGTTTCAATCCACGCTCCCCGTGGGGGGAGCGACCTCAGTTCCTTCGTTGTTTCCATTAGGATTATCGTTTCAATCCACGCTCCCCGTGGGGGGAGCGACCCCCGACCACTAGCTTTACTTAGATAGATAAGAGTGTTTCAATCCACGCTCCCCGTGGGGGGAGCGACATCATGCTAAGATGTGACTAGAGAGAACCCTTTACGTTTCAATCCACGCTCCCCGTGGGGGGAGCGACAACGCTGCCAGACCAACCGAGACATAAGGCAGCAGTTTCAATCCACGCTCCCCGTGGGGGGAGCGACGCCAGCTCGTTATCCATGCTGCCCTGCCGTTTGTCGTTTCAATCCACGCTCCCCGTGGGGGGAGCGACAAGCTAACGTCATTACATAGTTTCCTTATTGGCGTTTCAATCCACGCTCCCCGTGGGGGGAGCGACTTATAGGTGACGTATGGGAAAAAGCGGTAAATCGTTTCAATCCACGCTCCCCGTGGGGGGAGCGACGAGAACGACCACGAGGTCTATAAGCGGTACACGGAGTTTCAATCCACGCTCCCCGTGGGGGGAGCGACTCGTCGGCGGGCTCAAGAAGCGCTACGCGGAAAAGTTTCAATCCACGCTCCCCGTGGGGGGAGCGACGACGCACCTTGACGCTCTTTCCATCTCGTTTGACGTTTCAATCCACGCTCCCCGTGGGGGGAGCGACCCCGTCTTCTCGTTCATATACATGGTCTTCATATGTTTCAATCCACGCTCCCCGTGGGGGGAGCGACCAGGATATTTGGGATCTAGAGGAGGAGAAGGAGACGTTTCAATCCACGCTCCCCGTGGGGGGAGCGACCAGGCGGCACGGCTTCCGGCAAGACGACGCTTCTGTTTCAATCCACGCTCCCCGTGGGGGGAGCGACAGCAGAGTCGCCCACTGGAGGTGTCTCTGCCACGCGGGAAATGGGAGGATAGCTCCTTTTTCCCTGCGATTTTCGTTGTTTTTAGGGTTTCCATGATTTTACCCCGAAAGAAACATTTCTGCCATTTCTTTCCCTCCCTGATTTCTAGCGGCTTCCGCGCCTTCCTTAAAATCACGGATTTCTGTTCGCTTAGGGTTCGCACTGGGGCTAAATGATAATCGCACTCTCCAAGTCGAAGGACTGCTTCGTGCCATAGTGCTCTACCTTGAAGCGCTTTTCACTTCCAAGATAATAGATCCGCAGGCTGTCTTTTTCGTCATCGATGCAGCTCAGGAGATTTGCCTTAAGCTGGGCGAGCTTCGCTGGATCGATCTTGCATTCGAAGACGGAGTTCTGTACCCGCTGCCCATAGTTCTGGCATTGCTTTGCCACGCGCCTGAGCCGTTTCGCGCCTGCTGGGTCTGTCGTCCCGATATCGTAGGTCACAAGGACGTACATCGCATCACCTACTTCCAGAGGAATGCCGGATAGGCATCAAGGTCACCCCGCAGGGCTCTTGCGAGAAGCAGGGCCTGGACATGGGGTACGAGGCCCCATTTGATATTCTCCTGGAGGAACGGGTGCTGGATCGTCTCTTCTTTCCTGTCGTGCCAGGCCTCCAGCACCTTTTTCCGCCCCTCATCCTCCAAAAGCACGGCCCCGCTGCTCTCCTGACGGAAAGCCTTCGGGCCGATGGCCTTCCGGTTCACCAGTGCCAGGGCCAGGCGGTCAGCCATAACGGGGCGGAGCTCCTCCATGAGGTCGAGGGCGAGGGAAATCCTGCCGGGGCGATCCCGATGGAGAAAGCCCACATAGGAGTCCAGCCCGACGCCCTCCAGGGCTGCCGCTGCATCATTTGCGAGAAGTGCGTACAGGAAGGAGAGCAGACAGTTCATCCGGTCAAGAGGCGGCCTGCGGTTCCGCTCTGTGAAGAAGAAGTCCTCCTTCTGCTGGAGAATCATCCCGTCAAAGAGCGCAAAGTAGGCCTTCGCCCCCTCCCCTTCAATGCCCCGGAGGGCATCGAGGCTGTCACATTGTAATGCTGCCTGAGAGGCCTGCTTCAGCTGGAGGCAGCCCGCTTGGAACCTCTCCACATCAATCCTATCCGGATGGTCCCGCAGCGCCCGCTCCAGCACCCAGCGAGCATTGTAGAGCTTCCCGGCAAGAAAGCCCTGAGCATAGGCGAGGCTCCTCTTTTCCTCATCCGAGCAGCGGTATTGCTCCTTGCGGAGGAGCACATTGCCATTCGCCTTGCCAATGACGCGGGCCATGAACCGGCCGGCCGGCGTCATGAAGTTCAGCGCGATATTCTCCTCGGCACATTTCTGCATAAGGGCGGGGCTTGCCCCCGTGTAGCCAAAGACGGTAATCTGCTCGAAATTATGGAGAGGGAGCCGCGCCAATGTCTTTTTTTCCTGCTGGATGAGGATGGTTTCCCCATCGAGGCCGAGGTAGACGCCCTCCTTTGTGATGAACAGCGTGTTAAACAGCGGTTTCATTCGGAAAGCCTCCCCATCAGGTAATCATGCACCGGCCTTGTCTTGGAAAGCTCTGGCAGGCATAGGTTCTTTATGGAGCAGTTCTTGCAGCCGCGCCGCTTCTTTACCCGGGGCGTGTGGCGATGCGCCCGGAAGTTTCGGATTTCCTGCAGGGTCTTTTTGACCTCGGCGCGGGTCTCCTCGGATAGTGGGACGGTGACCCGGTGATGGGTCTCGCCGTAGTAGAGACAGCCCTCCGTGATATTAGTGACGAGCATGTCCTCCAGGCACATGGCTTCCAGCGTCAGCTGGAAGAGGTCCTCCTTCCCTTCCTTCGGCCGCCCGTGCTTGTACTCCACTGGGAGGACCCGGTAGGTGCCCTCATACTTCGGGATGTGGATGCCCGCCTCGTCGCGAATGAATTCCACCACGTCGCACATTCCCGTGACCCCGAGATGGGGCGAAGCGACCCGCAGAGCCCTCTTGAGGATGCGGCTGCCCCGCTTTTCCTTGAAACCTGGGTCGTGGGCCTTCTCGTGGAGGAGCGTCCCCTCGACGGTGAGCAGGTTTTCCTCCCACTGGTGCTCCAGATAGATGAGCCCCCACTGCCGAGGGCAGAAGATATAGTGCTGGATTTCGGCTATCTCCAGATAGTCCTCTTCCCGATATCTGGTAAGTCCGCCCAGGGCGTCTAAGGCCGGCATATCATCCCTTCTCTCAGTTCTGGCGCTCGCCCTCTTCGTAAAGCTCGACCGATACGTTTGGAAGGGCAAAAAGGGCAGAATCATCAAAGGTGTAGTCCTCTAGGGATTTTGGGCGATTGACCCCAGATTTCTTCTTGGCCACCACGCTCCGATGAACCTTCGCGCTCAGGATTCCTGTCTTCCCAGGATGCTTGATCCAGTATAGCCTTTCCATAATCATACTGCCTTCCGGACGCGCCGAGGAAGCATCGTTTTCAAAGAGTGTCACAAGCGCCTCTTTGATTTTCTCCGCATCTTCATCCGAAAAGCCAGTTTTCTCCGCCAGCTGGACGTTAATGCTGCCCTGGAACTTATACAGGCCGAAATCCACCCGGTGCCTTGTCCCCATGGTGTCAGACCCTTTCTTTTCCCCAGGCTCCCCATTGGTGCTCTTCGTAATCTGCTGGCTCGTGATTATCACAGGGTCCACCGAGACTGCCGGATGAACAGATACAGGTCCCCGTATGCCAATCGACTCCCCATCAGCCTCTGTGCCTTTCTTGAGTGCAAACACCTGTCCAAAGGCCCGAACATCAAGCCACTCTTTCTCTGCTGCCTCCTCATACTCCTGTGTCCGACCTTTTTCCGTTTTCTTTTTCTTTGAGATTTTTGCAAGTTCCGCATTTGCCTCAGCACGCTCACGGATGCTGGTCAGGCCGTCATCATTGCGGTCGTTCGACTGGATGAGGATTTTCTCACCCATGTCCTGCAAGCGGTTGCGAATTTTCCGCTTCAGGCACTCGCTGGTCATCTCGCCATAACCATCGTAATCGGTCCGTGGCTGGTTACCGTTCAGAGGATCTCCATTTGGATTGGCCCGAGTAACCGTGATATAGCCTATGAAATCAATCTTGTTCTGTAATGCAGCCATCATATATCCTCCTCATCCATTGCTTCTTTTGCTTCTTTTTCTGCCTTATCCTGTTTTCTCTTCGCTATCTCCTGCTCAATGACGTATTCCTGCGAATAGAATCCCAATAGGAACCGACCATCGAGAGGCTCATCCGAAGCGAAATCCTCTTCCTTGAACATATCGCCTACTTCATGGATAAGCTTTCTCTCTTTCCCACCATAGAGCTCACGACGATGCTCATAGGGCAGCAGCTTCTTCTGCAACAGCTGCCATGTGGTGTATGGGCGATCCGAAAAAATATTCATATACCGCATCGCATTCGTCTGACGTGTTTTCTGCTCCTCTTTAGAATAGGTAGCTAACTCCAGCTTGTCAGCCAGCGCAAGCAATCGCCCATAGAGATACGACCGGTTCGTGCTGCTTTCATTCAGTGCCATATCGTAATCCTCCTGTTGATGATAAAAATGGTAGCGCGCGATGGAACATACAGGCTCAAGATAATCATATTTCCACCTCAACCGAGCTTCCAAAGGCCTTTCTTTTTCTGTCGTCAGCCTTTTCCCACTGCGGCTACGGGTTTGTTTTTCCCGCTTTGTCCGCACAGCAGCCTGCTTGACAACCATGCAAAGTCCCCTTGTCAAAAATTCTATTGGGAGGTCACGCCCTTGCTCGATTGCCGTGAACAGTCGCTCTGTCTCAAGACGGAATTTTGTATTGCCTGATTCAGTTCCATATTCCGCCTCATCCTCTTGTTTTGATTTTATCCTCGTAGCAGACGAATGAGCTCTCCCAAAGCAGGCCTGAATCAATTTGCCGATAGATGGCACACCCGAAAAAGCATACGTTTTCCCTTTTTCTTCATCGTAGTCATGCTGCTGCCACATGCCATGGAGGTGCCATTTTTCCAGCCTATCGATAAAATCCTTCCCTGCCACCTCGTCGTAATAGCAGATTGCCATGCGACCTTTTGTTGCAGCATCGAGAATCATGACATTCACCTGGCTACCCGGCCGCTTCTTGAATTCGTGGCGATATCCATGCATTGCTTTCCGCAATGCGTCTGCCCATGTTTTCATTGTGCTCAATTGCCTAGCCTTTTCAGTCCGCTTGCCTTTTCCAAATAAAAGCTGTCTTGTACTCGTTTCAATCGCAGGAACTTTAGCCTCCATACGTCCCCACACCAGGAACACCCGCTCCCCCATAGGTTTCCGCTTTCCCACCAAATACCCCTGATGAGAAATCAACCAGCTCAACGTATTAAAGGCCTTTTGGGATGCCTCATAGCTGACAGTCAAGCACTCCTCCGCCTTCGAAAATCTCCCGCGAAACGTAAATCCGTCTGTATCATTCGAGGAAATCAGTTTAGCATTATCACCCGGATACCGAATACCTTTGCTATGGTTTGCCATAGGAAGCACCATACGCCCAGTCGCATAGCAAAGGGCTCGTTCTCCTTCATGCTGCTTGGCGAAATATTTCTGCCAAACCTCCCGAAGCTCTTTGTCGAGCCATAGCTCCGGTCTAGCATTTGTTCCGATTACACGAAAGCGCACAAATGATTTCAATATATTCCCTGCTTGTGTATTTTGATAAAGCAGTGGTTTTGCCTCATGTCTCTCTTTCACATCCCATTTTTCCAGGATTTTCCCCGGGGCTTCTTCATAGATTACCTTTTCCCTCAACAGATCCTGAATCATGTCGTTCCGAGTTACATAAAGGTATACCGCACGAACTGCCGGCGTACACAGTTCTGACTCGCACCATTCCTTTAGATTCTTGACATAGAGATTATACGCGCCTTTCTTCTTTGTAGGTTCATAGATTCCATAGTCTCTGGCAACATAAGCAAGATTGTCATGTAACGGATGTGGAGCAAGATGCGTACTTGTGCGCGATGCAAAATCTAATGTGCAAGGAATCAAGGTTCGTGCTTCATTCCTAGAAAGTGCTCTTGCATGAACAAAATTTCCTTGTGCATCGATGGTTAGCTCGATATTCGCACTTGCGAGTAAATGACCAACAGGCGGTAATTCATCTCTGCTGTCTTTGGGGTCCGAAACATTCTCTTGCACCTGATAATCGTCGTATGTCGCTATGAGCTGCTGCATCCAACTCATTCCTCTCCACCTCCCAGAGGCTCTGTCTCCAGCGCCTTCATTTCTTCCTCGACGGAAAGCATGTCCTCCCATTGGAAGATTTTCGGCTCTATTCCCTCCCGGACGGTGCGAACGAGCTTGCAGGCCTCCGGACGGGGGAAGTGCAGGACTCCGTTTTCCATCACGGCCTGCCAGAAGCGCACCTCGAGGGTCTCCCGGCCCGTCTCGTCCGGGTAGTTGAACCCGTGGAACATCACGCCCAGAGGCATCTTCCCGGCTTCGTCGTAGTAGCCCTTTTCGCTTCCATACTCCACCGGCTCCACGTAGCCCTGGCACTCCCGCGTCCCCAGAAAGATATCCCGCCGGCCGCCGCGCTCCACCATGCGCTTTGCAATCTGATGATGCTTGTTTTCATTGCGGTCGGCCGCCAGATCCTTCCGATGCAGATTGAACTCGAAATGGGCCCTCACCTCATAGCAGACATCACTGAGGTACTGGTAATAAGAAAGCTCATTCTTCCCTCCTTGGTATTTCCTCGGCTTTACGGACCGGGACTGGGTGCGGATCTCATGCATCACGCGCACCTCATCGATATACCAGAGGATGGTGGGCTTCCAGTAAATGCTTTCCACGATTCCCTTGAGGGCCTGATACGTCGGCACGGCATAGCTGGCCTTTTCGCCTCCGAGCCGCGTCAAGGGGTCGGTAAAGAGCGCCATGCGGCCGTACACCTTGAACTCTATACTGTTTCGCATGATTTCCCCCTATCAAAAAACACAGAACGCATTCTTTTGCACGTCAAATCGGACTCCGATTTTCTCGTCATAATATTCTGCCTTCAAAGCGAGGATTCCTGCCTTGGTCTTCCAAAGGGCTCCATCTTCCTCCAGTTTTTTGAGCTCCCAGGAAAAGAGATTGACTGAGTAGGATTGGGCCTGCCGCATTTTCCGGTAGAGCTCTCCCATCTCCCAAGGCTGGATCGGCTTCTCGAAGAAATCGATAAAGGACTGCCCCGCCCCGTAGGGCACGAGCACGCCCACCGTATTCCGGTCGATGACGAAGAACTCCCGTCCCGCCCGTTGGAAGGCCTGCCGAAAGCAGGGAAGCTCCTCCTCCACACCGCCTTTTTCGAGATAGGCCATAACCCCCGACATATTGCAGCTCAAAAGATCCAGCAGCGTCTGACCATTCCTCAGCGCGTACTCCTTTTCTGCCTCCTCATAGCTTCCATAAAATTTCTGAAAATACTCCTCGATTGCCTCCGGCTGCAAGAGGGTGTCCGCCTCTCGCCCCAGGCCGAGCATGTCACGCGTCACCTGCGCCCCCTTGGCAAGATCAGGGAGGCGGGAGAGATTTTCCTGCTCGATGGATACGATCCGCACCTTGCCGTAGGGGCGCTCCCCGTGGCGGTTGCAGCGGCCGGCCGCCTGGGCGATGGAAGCGCAGCCCGTGAGCACGCGCCAGACGGTGGCAAAGGAGATGTCCACCCCCGCCTCGATGAGCTGGGTGCTGATGAGAAGGGGCGGCCTCTTCTCCGCCAGCTGTTTCTTTATCTCCTCTAGGCAATCCCTCCGATGAGCGGGGCACATCTTCGTGCTCAGATGGTAGATGGCAAGCTGCGTCCCCGCCTCCTCCGCCATCCTCTGCGCCGCCTCGTAGAGCGACCGGGCTTCCTTCGTCAGGTTGCAAACGAGGAGGAGGTTTCCCTCCCGCGCGGCTTCCCGGACGGCCTCTGCCGCCAGCTCCTCGATGTTCCTGCCACCCTGCGGCAGATCCTTCTCGATCCGCGTCCGCTGGAATGCGGCAAAGGTCTTCGAGCAATCCGCGAGCAGCTCTGCGCCCTGTGCAAAGTGCAGCGGATATTTCATATTCCCCAAGGTTGGCTGGGTTGCCGTGCACAGGAGCGCTGTGACATGGTGGAAATCCGCCAGATAGTTGATGGCGAGATTAAAGAGATACGTGCATTTCACGGGGATAGTCTGCGCCTCATCGAATATGAGGATGCTGTCCCGAAGGGAGCGGAGCCGGCGAGCCGAGGAGGCACTGCCCGAAAAGAGTGTCTGGAGGAACTGCACCTGGGTCGTGAAGATGATGGGCACGTCCCAGCGCTCTGCCAGAAGCTTTCTCTCCTCCCCCTCCTCTGCGGAGGCTTCTCCCTCCTCCTCGATAAGCATGTTGGAATGATATTCCAGTATACGTTCCTCCGCCTGAAGCACCTGGCGGATATCCCGGGCATTCTGCTCGATGATGGATGTGTAGGGCAGGATGACATAGATGTGCCTGTGATGCTGCCGCAGGGCATGGTGCAGGGCGAAGCGCATGCTGGCATAGGTCTTTCCGCTGCCCGTCGGTGCGCTGAGGCGATAGATGCCGGCGGGGCGGGAGGCTGCCCGATACGCCTCCTCGCTGACCTGGGCCCTTGCCCGGGCGACCGGGTCAGCCCCCTTTGCCCCAGCCACCTCCGCCAGCTTGTTTTCGAGCCTTTCCGCATACGTCTGCCACAGGGCCTCCGTGTCCCATTGGCGCACAAGCTCCTCCGGCTTTTTCCCCTGGGCAAAGGCCGCCGAGTCCAGCCAGTCCGCATCGATGAGCATGCTATAGAGCAGCTTCTCCGTCATGCCGCAGGAAAACATGGCCACCTCTGGCGCAGTTTCAGGATTGCCTGGGGTGCTTTGCAGCAGCTTCTCGGAGAGGCCACTTACCTCTGCCACCGCAGCGTGAAACAGGCCGTCCAGTTGCGCTTCTGTGATAACCTCCTGGAAGAAATAGGAAACGTCCACCTCCGGGAGATCCTCGCTGGCCAGCCGCTTCAAATAGGTGCTTCTCCCCTCCGGGCTCAGGAAATCGAGAAGCCCCGTGGGAGAGTGATGGGAAAAGATCACAAGCCCTGCCAGCTGGATGATCTCCAGCACACCAGGGTCCTGCAGGTCGCCATAGCGCTCCATCAGGAATTTCCCGCCCGCCGTCGAGTGGTTCACCGTCCCCCGCGCCAATTTCTTGTCGGGATGCGCATGATTATGCCGGATATACTGCTGGAAATCCCCGCTGATTTTCCCTAGGTCGTGCAGAATGCCGATAAGCCCCGCCAGGTAGTGCAGCCCCATCCCCTCGGCATCCTTTTCCATCCGTGCGGAGACATTTCGAAGATGCTCCGCCACCGTCTGCCCCTCTTCGAAGGGCTTTCCCTCTGCCACGTGGGCGATATAGTATTTCATCCGTCACCACTCCTTCTAGGATTTCCCTCAAACGCAATGGAATTTTCCAATCGCCTCCTATAGCTTAAAAGAAAGCGCTCCCATTGTCTATGGCAAAAAGCGCCTGCCCTCCCTGCCATTTTCCCTGGCCCTTCTCCGAGGCAGATCCTGCCTTAGGACTGCGCCTTCTGGGCGCTCATCCGCACTAGGCGGTGAAGCTCCTCGAGGAAGCCGGTTGGCATCGTGGGGAAGATGGTGGCGGTCTCGTCCCGGATGCGCAGCTCCCGTCCCATGAGGCCGGAGAAATACACCGCCAGCACATGGGTGCAGCAGTCGGCCTTTTCCGCAAAGGTCATGAGGATGAGACGGGTTTCCTCGTATAGGTTTGATTCCATCAGCTGGGGCTGGAGCTCCCGGAGGGTCTCCTGGTACAGGAACTTGACCCCCGCCAGGAAGGGCCTCTTTTCCTCCTCGGTCAGACCTGCATAGCGATAGAGGTAGTAGTTATGAAACGATGCGTCCAATATCTGGATGAGCTTGTCCTTTAGCTCCTCATAGAACATCGCCTCGTCAAACGCCTCCTCCGGGGGTGCCTCCTTTTCCATCGGGCCGTGAATCACATGGCGGATGAACTTGATATAGGGCGCGATACGCTCCTCTGCCCGGATAAGATCCTCCGGATTTCCCGTGGATTGGAGGATATCGATGTGGGTCTCGTCCAGCACCCCGATGGCGATGGCGATGGCCTCCAGCATATCGTAGGCTAGGGAAAAGGAAGGCATTTTTATCTCGTCCATGACGCATTCTATCTTCATGAACATGGTAAGCGCAAGCCTCCTGTTCCGCTCAGAGCCCTCCAGGAACATCTGCGCCAGCTCCTCCTTCAGATAGAGGGGCGCCATGAAGAGGTCATCGGCCAGGTTCCCCAGCATCTCCTCCCTCTCTGGGACGACCTCACAGTCCTCCTTCCTTTTATGGTAGAAGCTGTACCAATCCCCGCAATAGTTCCCGAACCATAGAAGCTCGATCTCCGACTGCATCAGCTCACGGGAGATGACATCCATGGCCAGCCACCTTATCTTCTCCAGCTCTTCCCAGAATTCCCCGAGGGGATCCCGATACCGGAAGTTCACGCAGTAGAGGTCGAAGAGATTCCGGCACGCCACTCCTTCATGGTTGATGACCTCGGATTTCCTGCATTCCTCCCGAATCTTGGGTACCAGCCCATCGGCGGCCCGTTTTGCCGCTCTGCTCAGCAAGAAATCAATTTCGCTGTTCTCCATCCCGAGAAGATACTTCTTCAGTTCCTTCCCCGTATCCTTGCTTTTCGGATTCATCTTCCTTCCTCCTTGCCTTTCCTAACTGACTGACGTATCTTACAACTGCATTTAGTAACATACTCTTCCTTTCCTGTCAAGGAAGTTTTTCAAAAACGGGCTGGAATATACGTTGCAAAAAAATCTGCCTCTCTCCTAGCCGCATCGCCGAGCAAACTTGCATTGTTTTCCCCTGCCATATATGGTACGATTAGCGAATAGGTATACGATTTTTACAGACTAGAAAAGGAACAAAAGCCACATGACTGAAACGAAAATCCAGCAGCTCATCGCAGATGAGCTTTCCATCCGGCCGGCGCAGGTGAAGGCGGCGGTGGAGCTTCTTGACGGGGGAAATACCGTCCCCTTTATCGCCCGCTACCGCAAGGAGGCCACGGGGGCCTTGGAGGACGAGGCGCTCCGGATCCTTGAGGAGCGGCTCGCCTATCTCCGGAATCTGGCCAAGCGGCAGGAGGAGATCCGGGGGAAAATCGAGGAGCAGGGAAAGCTCACGGACGAGCTTGCCGCCGCCATCGAGGGCGCGGTGAAGCTCCAGGAGCTGGAGGATCTCTACCTCCCCTACAAGCAGAAGAAGCGAACCCGGGCCATGATTGCTCGGGAAAAGGGGCTGGAGCCTCTCGCCAGCCGGATGCTGCTCCAGCAGGATAAATCCGGCGACATCCGCGCCATCGCGGCAGAGTTCATCGATGCGGAAAAGGGCGCACCCACGACAGAGGACGCCCTCGCGGGGGCCCGGGACATCCTGGCGGAGCTCCTGATGGAGGAGGCGGACACCCGCAAGGCCATGCGGGAGCACCTGTGGAAGACGGGGACCCTTGCCACGGAGCTCATCGAGGGGGCGCCGAAGGAGGAGGCCCAGGTCTATACCATGTACGACGGCCGGGAGGAGCCCGTGCGCTCCCTCCCCTCCCACCGGGTCCTCGCCATCAATCGCGGGGAGAAGAAGGGGGTGCTCGCCGTCCGGTTCCAGACGGATCACGAGGGCAATGTCAGCCGGCTGAAGCGCCGGGTCCTCCGGAAGGGCTCCATCTGGCGGGATGAGCTATCCGCCGCCATCGAGGACGGGTACAAGCGGCTTTTGCTGCCGGCTCTCGAGCGGGAGGTCCGCAGCCGCCTGACGGAGGAGGCGGAGGAGGCGGCTATCCACCTCTTTGGGGCGAATCTCCGGCAGCTCCTGCTACAGGCGCCTCTCGCCGGCCACACGGTCATGGGGCTGGATCCGGGGTATCGGAATGGCTGCAAGATGGCGGTGGTGGACCCCACCGGCTCGGTGCTGGACTACGGGGTAATCCAAATCACTCAAAGCGACGCTGCCCGGGAGGCCGCGAAAAAGAAGGTGCTGGCCTCCATCAAGAAGAACGGCGTGACGCTTCTCTCCATCGGCAACGGCACGGCCAGCTACGAGACGGAGCAGTTCGCCGCCTCCCTCATCGCCGAGGCGGGGCTCAAGAACGTCCACTACCTCATCACGAATGAGGCGGGGGCCTCCGTCTACTCCGCGTCGAAGCTGGCGAAGGAGGAGCTGCCGGACTACGACGTGGTCATCCGGGGCGCCGTATCCATCGCCCGCCGGGTCCAGGACCCCATGGCGGAGCTGGTGAAAATCGACCCCCAGGCCATCGGCATCG
>CAMCRT010000038.1 GCA_945877355.1 uncultured Mitsuokella sp.
GACGGGGACGGGAAGTTCGAGGTGCTGAAGAAGGTGGCAAAGCCCCTGCGCATCGAAGGCCAGTACGACTACGTGGGCAAGGGCTCCACGGCCGAGGAGCAGTTCGGCTTCATCGCGGGGCTCATCGATGAGGCCATCGACTCCGACCACGACACCCACTTCCTCCTGGGCCACACCTTCTCCTTCCCCTCGGCCCAGACGGACCTCAACAACGCAAAGCTCATCATCTGGACGAAGGAATTTGCCACGGCCGGCGTGGAGGGCCAGGTCGTCAACGACCTGCTGCTGGAGGCTCTCAAGAAGCGGGGCATCGAGAACGTGGAGCCCCGGGCCGTCATAAACGACACGGTGGCCGTGCTCCTCGCAGCCGCCTACAAGCGGGGCGCCACCTACATCGGCTCCATCTACGCCACGGGCCACAACACCTGCTACCTCGAGCCCTACGCCGGGGAGGCAAAGGAGCCCATGGTGCTGAACCTCGAGTCCGGCGGCTTCATGAAGCTCGTGCCGAACCGCTTCGACGCGGCGCTCGACGAGGCCTCGGAAAAGCCCGGCGAGCAGCGCCTCGAGAAGATGGTCTCCGGCCGCTACATGGGCGAGCTCTTCGGCCTGGCCCTCGCCGAGCTCTTCGGGGAGAAGAAGGACTACGGCTTCACCAGCATCGACATGAGCAGCATCATCAACGATGACACGAAGGACAAGCACAATGTCCGGGGCATCGTGGAGGACAAGACGGGCCACAATATCGACGAGGAGGACGCGGAGCACATCCAGGAGCTGGCGTCCGCCATCGTCATCCGCTCCGCCCGCCTCGTCACCGCCTCCTACGTGGGCATCCTCTGGCAGCTGGCGGGGGAGGGCCCCATCGAGAAGCAGCACATCGCTATCGACGGCTCCGTCTACGAGAAGATGCCGCTGGCGAAGGAAAACATCATGCGGGCCCTTTACGAGCTCCTGGGCGAGGACGCCGCCCAGGTGGACACGATCCTAGAGACCGGCGGCAGCGGCCTGGGCGCCGCCATCGCCGCAGCCATGTCCCAGAAATAAGCGCAAGCAATCGAAAAGGGATTGTGATGAGTTGATTTCATCACAATCCCTTTTTTGTATGATAGCATCCCTTCCAGAGGAGGCAAGCAAGGCTCACTCGCATCCAATGGCTCGTTATGGATGTCGTACTCCAACGTACTGCCGCATTCATCCATCTGACCATCCCATTGCGACCTGCTGAGCCCCGCCTGTCCCCCTCTCGAGGGGGATGGCCCGATAGGGTCAGGGGGAGTCTGCGAGGGGGCTGATAGCAGGCCTGCGGGACGGGACGCGCAGGTTACCGCAGCAGACGGATGATCTGGGTGACGGTCTGTTGGAGATTGCGGCGGGTGGTGGTCTCCTCCATAGCCTCCTCTGCGGTCATGGGGAGGTGGAGGATGGGGAAATAGGCGTCGATTCCGTGGTCGTTTACCACACCTGCGTCCGGCATGGCGCAGCCGCAGACGGCGACAGTGCGGACACCCGTGTGGCATTTTTTCGCCAGCATCGCGAGGCCCGCCGGGCCCTTGCCCATGGCCGTCTGGCTGTCCATGCGTCCCTCGCCCGTGAGGAGGAGATCCGCATCCCTTAGGGCGTCCTTTACCCCGATGGCATCGAGGCAGAGCTCGCTGCCGGGCGTGAGCTCGCTCTCCAGGAACGTGTGGAAGGCAAAGCCCAGCCCGCCGGCGGCCCCCGCTCCTGGAAGCTCCATGCCGGCTTTCCCGAGGCTCTTTTCCGCAAGGGCCCCGAAGCGGTGGATTGCCTCGTCCATGGCGGCCACGATTTCGGGCGTCGCCCCCTTCTGGGGCCCGTAGACCGCAGAGCAGCCCTTAGGGCCCCAGAGGGGATTCGTCACATCGCAGGCAATGCGGAAGCGGCACTCCTTCAGCCGCGGGTCGGCCCCGCTGCCGTCGATGGCGGCAATGTCGACCACATCCCTCCCATAGATGCCCGCGGCCGTGCCGTCTGCTCGGTAGAACCGCCAGCCCAGGGCCGTGAGCATCCCGAGCCCCGCATCATTCGTGGCGCTGCCGCCTATGCCGATGATAAAGCCCCGGCAGCCCTCGTCCAGGGCCTCGCGGATGAGCTCCCCGAGCCCGTAGGTGGTGGTATTCAGGGGATTGCGCTGCTCCCGCGGCACCATGGGCAGCCCCGCCGCATCCGCCATCTCGATGACGGCCGTATGCGTCTCCGGCAGCAGCCCATAGCGGCTGTCGACCGGAGCTCCCAGAGGCCCCATGACCGTGACCGCTCGAATCTTTCCGCCGAGCCCCTCCACAAGCGCATCCACCGTCCCCTCGCCCCCATCGGCAAGGGGAAACACATCCACCCGGGTAGAGGGCAGCAAATCCCGACAAACCTTCGCCGCCAAACTCCCCGCCTCCATGGAGGATAGGCTCCCCTTAAAGGAATCAATGGCAATGACAATATGATCGAGTTTCATGACAGCCTCCTTATAGCAGAACGAGCGACGCAATCCAGATAGAGAGGATGGAAACGATGCCGACAAGGAGTGTCATGGCTGTTTGCGTCCGATATCCATTTTGCGGCTTCATACCGCTGAAATTCGTGACAACCCAGAAATAGCTATCGTTTGCATGGGAAACGGTCATTGCACCAGCCCCGATAGCCATGACGGTCAAAAGGGCAGCGAGTTCTGTGTTGAGCCCGAGAGCCGCCATCATGGAGGAGGAGTCGGAGAACATTCCAAGGATACCAGCCGTCGTCGTGATAGCAACAGTGGACGATCCTTGGGCGGTTTTCAGGATTGCGGAAATCAGGAAGGGGAAGAATATACCAACCATGGCGAGGAATGCGGCATTTTCTTTCATGAATTCGACAAACCCTGCGGCGGTTATCACCTTGCCCAGCACACCGCCAGCAGCGGTAATAAAGAGGATTGGGCCTACGGTTTTTAACGTGGATTCGGTAATATCATAGAAACATTTCATTTTTCCTGTGCTATGCAGGACGTAGACGGCGAAAAAGACGCCAACAGCCAGGGCGATGATAGGCGTGCCAAGGAACCGGATAAGTTCAGGCATGGGGCCAGCGAGCTTCATCATGGCGACGACAGATCCCAGGGCCATCAGGAGAATCGGCACGACAATGGGCGCGAAGGATGCCGTTGCACTGGGAAGCGTACCGTACTGCGCCACGAGTTCCTCGTAAGTTTTCGCCGCGTGCTCGTTTTCGTCTGTGTCATCGAGCTCTTCTACAGGAATATTCTTTTTGCTGATGTAAAGGGAAAAGAAGTAGCCTGCAATCAAGGCGGGAACCGAGGCGATGACACCGGCCAGAATGACACTTGCAAGATTATCCGCTAGCCCTAGGGAGCCTGCGGCAGCGATGGGGCCGGGGGTAGGCGGGATAAAGACATGGGAGATGTAAAGTCCTGCGGAGAGAGCGACTGCCATGCCTGCAGGGGAAGCAGACTTCATCTTTTGACAGAGAGCTCTGCGAATCGGATTCAATATGACGAATCCGCTGTCACAAAAGACCGGAATCGATACGATCCAGCCCATGAGCATAATGGCAAGCTGCGGGTGCTTTTCACCAACGCACCGTATGACGACATCGGCGAGGCGGATTGCCGCGCCGGTGCGTTCCAAAATCAGTCCGATGAGTGCACCGAGTATGATCACGATGCCGATGCTGGAGAACGTGCCGGAAAAACCTGCGCCGATGATGCCTGGGATTTTCGCCAGCGGCAATCCGACCACGATGGCCAGGAGCAGAGACGTTCCCATCAGTGACAGGAATGGATGAATGCGGAATTTCGATATAGCCACGATCATCAGGATGATGGCTAATGCAAAAACAACGAGCAAGGAAATTCCAGTCATGTTGAAGCCCTCCTTTTTAATTCACAAACATTTGAAATTTACAGACAAATAATATCATACAAAAATCGAGAAACATATAGTCCAGATACCATATATTTCTCGATTTAATTGTTTCGTATAACAAACTCAGAAGAAAGAGTGCTTCAGATGAAGGTCCTGATAGAAGTAAATAACGAGATAAAAAACAGCACTGTTGCGTAAAGAGCGGGGATCATAGCCTGTGCGTTCGGCTATTTTCCGCAGGCGGAACTGGAGCGTGTTCTTGTGGATGAAAAGGGCATTGGCTGTCTGGGAAATGGATCCATCCTTTTCAAAGAAAACTTCCAATGTGTGGAGAGCGTCCTGCAGTTCCTTTTCCGTATAGTCCGCGAAGATTTTGTGGATATAGGTCTGCTTCGTTTTGTCGGGGATATCATCCGCAAAAATTTCCATATTGATCTGATCATAGAATTTGATGGAAATATTTCCCTTGCGCAGGCAGGAGAGCAACGCTTTTTGCGCCTCGCGTACAGCGAGGGAGAGCTGGGTGATATCCGGATGGAAGCTATCAATTCCGATGCAGATAGGACAGCCTAGGCCGGTTGCAGCTGAATCACTGAGGCGTTTTGCAAAATCGGAAAGAACCTCCTGCCGCTGGATTCGCGTCAGCAGGAAAAGGGTGGTGCGCGTTGGATGCACCAGTACGGACGGGTCGATTTGTCGTGCCTCATGGGAAATATAGGAAAAACTCTGGGGAGGCGACATATCCTTTTGTGACGGCAAGAGGCCTATGGCGAGAATACGACGAGGAAGCCTGAGATCGATACCCAAGGCTGTGGCCTGTTCGACGGTCTCATTATTGATGAACGAATCACTATTCGATAGGAGCTCGCCTAAAATTTGTTGTATTTGATGCTCTTTTTGGGCCTGTTGCCGTGCAAGGCGTTGGTCGCGCACGATGAGCTCTGTCATCTTTCGGATGACCTGCGCAATCGGAAGAATGTCCTCGTATTTTCCAGTAATGCCGAGCACGCCGATGGGGGAGCCATCCACCCGCAGAATAAAATTTGTCCCCGGGCGCGCTCCAGGATATTCCGTGTCGCTATGGATGCGTAGCTCATCCAGGTTCTCGTTTACAACACGTGCCGCACCACCGTGAAATGTGCCAATCCGCTTCGGGTCGGTGCTGGCGATGATGATGCCGCGTTTATTGAAAAGGTTGATTTTCTGCGGGAGGACGCTGTTGATTTCCTGCACAATCTCGCGGGCATTGTACTCTTGCAGTTCCATGGGACATCCCAGCTTTCTTTAACGATCCTATTCGAGTACCTTGTTTTCCTACTATGAACTCTGCCAATCCATCGAATGAATTTATGAAAACTTACAAGAATTATAACTGTCTTGCTCGAGCTTATATTGCATAGAGCCTTACTCTTTTATTGAAAAGTATAGCATAACAGATACTACGCAACAATTATAAAGAAACAATCCGTTTCATTTTCATTTCGTCCCAAATGCCAACTCACTAAAAACTTCCATGCACTTGGAATAACATGGAAAATCTTGGCGTCTATCTTGCTCGGGGGGCGGATGTGTTATATTAGTGGACAGGCGGAACGGTCAAGCTGTTTCCGTTGTCACGGCTCGTTTTATCCTATGTCGCATTTCCGCCTGTGTCGGACTATTCCATGTCGTGGCTGCGGAGAGGTTTTCTTGTATCAAGGAGGAACTTGTTCATGAAAAAAGTATTTCGCACACTGCTGATGTTCAGCATGGCACTCTTTGTCACCTGCTTTGCGGCAGCCATCGGCACGAAGAGCGCAGATGCAATGTCCACATCTTCGATTTACGGGACATATCGCATTGTCCAGACAGGCGACAACTGGGAGAGATATTCCAAGGGCGGGCTTATCGAGTTCGTGAATACGGACAATGGCCTGACGGGAATTGCGAAGAACTCGCCTAGCAATGGGGATGGCTTCAAGCAAGTCAAAGAAGTCATCCGTGATATTTGGCAGGATGGCGGTACGGTTCATTGCTCAACGTATTTTTCCCTTGTTCCAGAGTGGCGTGATGCTGTCATGACGAGCAATGATAACGGAAATACCATCCGCGTCGTTGAGGCACAGAGCAACCTGTTCTTCTGGGTCTTGAAGAGAGTCCAGTAATCCATCAAATTCGGTATAGCAGAAACTTTATAGAAGCAAAACGCAGTCAATAACGGCTGCGTTTTTGTATTGCTGAAATTCTTTTATAAAGACGCAGACTGTTTCGCTTCTATTTCGTCAAGATGTGAAATAGAAAAGTGCCAACTCGCCAGTCAAATATCTGCCAAACGGCTAGGTAAAATCGCGCCAACTGGCTAAAAAATTTTCGGCCAACTGGCTAAGAAATACTTGCCAACTCGCTAAAAAATAAGTACCATAGGCATGTAGGAGGTGGCTTTTTGATGAAGCGGGAATACTTGCCGCGCATAGCGGATGGGCTGCTGGCGGATAAGCTGGAGGCGAAGGGGGCGGTGCTTATCGAGGGGCCAAAATGGTGCGGGAAGACCACGACGGCTCTGCAGGTGGCGAAAAGCGTCCTTCGCATGGACGAGCCCTCGAGGCGCGATACGAATATCCAGATGTCGGAAATCGATCCAGGGCGGCTGCTCAAGGGAGCTACACCGCGCTTGATTGACGAGTGGCAGATAGCGCCGAAGCTTTGGGATGCTGCGCGCTATGAGGTGGATACCCGTGGGGAGGAGGGGCAGTTCATCTTGACGGGCTCCGCCGTTCCCATCGACTCGAAGGAAATCATGCACTCTGGGACAGGCCGCTTTACGTGGCTGACCATGCGCCCCATGTCGCTTTTTGAATCAAGGGAGTCTTCCGGGGAGGTCAGCCTCGGCAGTCTTTTCGCAAATCCGGACAAGATAATGGGCATAAATGAATTGGACATTGACAGGCTGGCCTTTCTTATCTGTCGTGGCGGCTGGCCCCACGCTGTCGGGATGAAAGAAAAAGCTGCTCTGTCCCAGGCGGTGGACTACTATGATGCGGTGGTGAAGTCCGATATCAACCGGGCGGATGGCGTCAACAAGAACCCGGAGCGCGTCAAGCGCATGATGCACTCCCTTGCACGCCATCAGGGGGCCCAGGTGGCCAATACCATGATTCGGGCGGATATAGAGGCCAATGAGACAGACCCGCCGAATGAATACACCATCGCCTCCTATATCAATGCGCTGAAGAAGATTTTTGTCATCGAGGACATGCCGGCCTGGAATCCGAATCTACGCTCCAAGACAGCAATCCGCACGGCCGATACCCGCTACTATATCGATCCCTCCATAGCCACAGCCGCCCTCGGCATTGGCCCGCAAGACCTTATAAACGATCTGAAGACCATGGGGCTGCTTTTTGAGAGCCTGTGCGTCAGGGATCTGCGGGTCTACGCGGACAGCCTCGGCGGCGAGGTGCTCCACTATCGGGACAAGTCCGGCTTGGAATGCGATACGGTCATCCACCTGCGTAATGGCAGCTACGGCCTGGCGGAAATCAAGCTGGGGGGCACGAAGCTGATTGAGGAGGGGGCTGAGAATCTCAAGCTTCTAGCGGAGAAAATCGATACAAGCCGCATGCCTGCCCCCTCTTTTCTCATGATTCTCGTTGGCACAGGGGACTTTGCCTACAGGCGAGAGGACGGCATTTTCATCGTGCCTATCGGCTGCTTGCGGAATTGACATATATTCTTTAGGGCAGAGCGGATTCGGACAATCGACGAAGAATACAGTGCGGATCCGATTCGTCATGCCCTTGTTTTACATCCGTTTCCGAGGAGCGTTAGCCCCTTGGAAACTATTTTTTTGCAGCAAAAGAGGCTGCTACACGTCAGCATGACGTGAAACAGCCTCTGCCTTCCATCTTGAAGGAAATTCTGCGGGACGGGACGCCATGCGCGAAGGATTATGCGTCCTGTCCGCGCCCTTGCCCGTGCCCCTGACCTTGCCCGTGGCCGTGGCCGCCGCAGCCGTGGTTGCCGCAGTTGTGGCCTTCTCCGTGACCATGCCCATGGCCTTCGCCGTGGTGGTCACAGTGTACAGCCGGGTCGTAGGCGAGCTTTCCGGCCAGGAAAGCCTCTACCGCCGCGTCGGCCTCTCCCTGGACACCGCCGTAGAGGGTGATGCCGGCCTCTGCAAGTGCGTTCTGGGCGCCGGTGCCGATCCCGCCGCAGATCAGGGTGTCCACCTGCTCCTCCTGGAGGAGGGTGGCGAGGGCACCGTGGCCGGCCCCGTTGCTGTGCAGGATATAGGAGCCCGTTACGGCGCCGTCCTCCACGTCGTATACCTTAAATTCCTCTGTGCGTCCGAAATGCTGGAAGATCTGTCCGTTTTCATAGGTGACTGCGATTTTCATGTTGCTTTGCTCTCCTTTCGCTTTTGCAAATCGCGTGAGGTGATAGCTTCCTGGGCAGGGCGTGCAAAGCTCGAAGTTTCCCCCTTCGATGAACAGGGGGCGCCCCTCCACCAGGCAGCCGGCAATGCGCCTTCGCGCCGCGAGATACAGGGCCTGCACCGTGGTGCGGGCCACGCCCATTTGCTGCGCCGCCTCCTCCTGGTTCATTCCCTCGTAGTCCAGGAGCCGTATGCTCTCGTACTCCTCCAGGGAGATTTTCACAGGAGGTGTATCGCTTCCTGTCTCTGGGAAAAAGCGATTGCTGATGGGGAGCGCGGATATTCGCCGCTTCTTTGATGGCCTGCCCATGAGGCACCACCTTTCTGACATATGTCATAAACTCTTTCTGCCTTTATTATACTTCTTTTCCGGCATATGTCAAATACTCTTTAAAAGAAAAGGTCGTCCTTGTGGAGGCGCAAAAAAGAGCCCTGCGCACAGGGCTCGCTTGATATGGGCTATTATGCGGATTCGGCTTCTGCCGGCTTTTTGATGGCGCCCTTCAGGTAGCGGGAGGGGTCGAAGGTCATTTCGTGGATGAAGTGCCTGAGGTCCTGGTCGCTGACCACCTGGAGGATGGCGGCGGGGCCTTCCGGGCGCTCGGAGAGGTCGATTTCCTCCTCCTTCGGGAGGATCTTCCCGTCAGGGCGGGCGAAGAGGATGAAGCGGGGTGTCTCGGTCTTGCCGAAGGTACACTCGCTGACGATGCCGTAGCCCCATATAGTCTTCAGGATGGTGCCGACGGGGTAGATGGCCACGTTGTTGAAGAAGAGGGACAGGAGCTTCTCGTCGAACTGGCCCTTGTTGACGTTCTTCATGATGTGGTACGCCAGGTTCGGCGCGTAGGATTTCTTGTAGGGGCGGACGCTGGTGAGGGCGTCGTAGACGTCGGCGATGGCGGCGATCTTCGCGAAGCGATGGATCTTGTCCCCCGTCAGGTGGCGCGGGTAGCCGGTGCCGTCCAGGTGCTCGTGGTGCTGCCAGGCGATGGCGGCGAGCGTCCGGGCTGTGTCTGTGCCGCCGCCCATGGAGAGGATGCGCTTGGCGCCAAAGGTGGGGTGGCTGCGGATTTCCTCGAACTCCGTGTCGTCGAGGCGGGTGTGCTTGTTGAGGATCTTCTCGTCCACATTGATCTTTCCCAGGTCGTGGAGGAGGCCGCCCACGGTGATGAGCATGAGGTTTTCCTTTGTCTCGTGGCATAGGGTGCCGATCATGGTGGAGAGAACGGCCACGTTCACGCTATGGGCAAAGGTATAGGTGTCGTGGAGGCGGATATCCGTGAGCTGGACCAGGTTGTCCCGCATGTCGATGACGTCGAAGAGGATCTTCTCGGAGATGTCCTTCATGTTGTCGAGGTCGACGGCGCCGTTTGTGGCCACATCCTGGAAGGCTGTGTAGACGCGGTTGATGGCGGTGACGCGGGTGCGCTCCTGGACGATGTCCTCCGGCGGCGGGAGCTGGAAGCTCGGGTCGGTGGAGGTGACGCTGACGGCGGGGATGCCGATTTTCTTGAGCTGGTTGATGTAGCTCTGGGTGATGGGCTGACCTTTGACCAGGTAGCTGGCGCCCATTTTGTTGTAGATGCTCTGGGCGACGATCATGCCCTTTTTGAGGTGCTTGACTTCGAGTCGGACCATATTCGTGCCTTTCTAAAAGAAGTAAATGCGTGCTACGTATTCCTTGCACTCACCACGTCTCCGCTTTGCTGACCTGTCCAAGAAGCAAGCCGTAGGCTGGCTGATTGGTTTACAGGTCGCATGTGAAAGCGACCCAAGAGCGCAAGCGATTGGCTGACGCTGACCACTAACGGTTCGTTGCAAGGAATACGAAGCGACTGCCATATAAACGGAAATAAGGAAATATTACCGCAGCAATGCTAATAGTGCGGCTTTTTTTTCGGGGGGCAGGGCGGCGATGAGGAGGCGCAGCTCGTCCTCGTCGTTTCCGGGGCTTTCGGGGCGGCTGGCGCTCAGGTCCTCGATGGAGATGGAGAGCGGGCGGCAGATCTTGAGGACGTTGTCGAGGGCGGCACCGCCGATGGAGCCGTTCAGGATGGAGAGGAGGGTGGTGTAGGGCATGTGGATGGTGTGGGCAAATTCCTTCAGGTTGTAGCCGGAGGACTTTATCGCCGCCTTGATATATTCTTCCCGTGTCACATGCTCGCCCCCTGCCTGGTCCTTTGCAAGTTGTTATGTGCGCCACGTGTCCCCCACGCTCGCCCACCAGTGCCTTCCTGGCAAAGAACCATTTGTTATCTTTCTCTAGTATACATGAAAACGCGAAAAATGAAAACAGGTTCCTTGGGGTTCGTTGACAAAAGAAACTGCTTTTTGGAGTATTATACCCGAATTCTTTGCGATTTTTCTGAATTTCGTATTGATTTCGATGAAGTAATATGATATATTGTGAACGAAGAAAGCTCGGTACGAAATACCGAGTTTCAAAAATGTATCGATGATACGATAAATTGTGTTAATAACGCAGAGAACATGCTTGTTTCGTGTTTTCTGGAGAGGAGAGCATAAGATGGAGAAGGCGACAGTTGTTGTTGTCGGTGGCGGGGCCACGGGCGTCGGCATTCTGCGGGATCTCGCGATGCGCGGGGCGGATGTCCTGCTCATCGAGAAGGGGGACCTGGTGAATGGGGCCAGCTCCCGCTACCATGGCCTGCTGCACAGTGGTGGCCGCTACGCGGTCAAGGATCAGGAGGCGGCGAAGGAGTGCATCGAGGAAAACACGATCCTCCGGAAAATCGGCCACTCCTGCGTGGAGCCCATCGGCGGCATGTTCGTCCGGCTGAAGTCGGACCCGGAGGCCTACGAGGCAGACTGGGTGGCCGGCTGCAAGACGAGCGGCATCGAGGCAAAGCCCCTGACCCTCGAGGAGGCCTTCCGCATGGAGCCGCGCCTCTCGCGGAATGTGGTGTCCGCCTACGCGGTGCCGGATGCGGCCATCGACGGCTTTCGCATGTCCTGCCAGAATGTGCTGTCGGCGGCGAAGTACGGCGGCCGCACGAAGACCTACACGGAGCTGGTGAAGATCCACCAGAAGAACGGCGAGGTCACGGGCATCGGCGTGCGCAACACGCTGACGGGAGAGGAGTACGACATCGAGTGCTCTATCCTCGTGAATGCGGCGGGCGGCTGGTGCGAGAAGGTGGCCCAGCTGGCGGGGCTCAATGTGCCTGTCCAGCCGGACAAGGGCACCCTCATCGCCTTCAACCAGCGGCTGGCGAACCACGTGGTGAACCGCCTCCACAAGTCGTCGGACGGTGATATCTTCGTGCCCCATGGCTCCATCACCATCCTCGGCACCACGTCCATGAGCATCGACGACCCGGAGGACACGAGCACCCACCCGGACGAGGTGGAAAAGCTCCTCTCCATCGGCGAGGAGACCTTCGAGGATCTCCGCACCTACCGCATCCTGCGCGTCTTTGCCGGTTCCCGGCCCCTCTACAAGCAGCCGGGGGCCGAGGGGCGCGGCGCCTCCCGGGGCTTCGTCATCCTGGACCACGCAAAGGATGGCCTCTCCGGCATGATGACCATCGTGGGCGGCAAGTTCACCACCTACCGGCTCATGGCGGAGCGCATCACGGATCAGATCTGCGAGAAGCTCTCCATCCATGAGAAGTGCCGCACAGCAGAGGAGCCGCTCGTGGAGGAGGTCAGCGCCGAGGCAAAGGCCCGGGCGAAGAAGTATTTCCCCTCCTTCGGCACGGATCTTGCGGCAACGCGGCTGGGGCCGGAGGCCTTTGACCGGGTGACGAAGGTGCTGGAGGAGAACCCGGAGAAGCGGGAGCTCATCTGCGAGTGCGAGAACATCACCCGGGCGGAGTTCGAGGAGGTGGCAGGCCGGGAGGAGTGCCACATCATCAACGACATCCGCCGCCGCACGCGCCTGGGCATGGGCACCTGCCAGGGCAACTTCTGCGCCATCCGCGCGGCAGGGGCCTTCTACGAGACGGGAAAGCTCGACGCCAAGGACTCGCTGGGGCAGCTGAAGGGCTTTTTGCAGGGCCGCTGGAAGGGCATCGAGCCCATCCTCATGGGCCGGAATGTCCGGGAAACGGAAATGACACGGGCGCTCTACGAGCTCTCGTTTAATATCGATGGAGGGAAGCTGGAATGAAGGAAAGAGAGGTCGTCGTCATCGGCGGCGGATTTTCGGGACTCATATCCGCCATCAAGAGCGCGCGCAGCGGAAAGCGCACGGCGCTCCTGCAGTATGGCTCCGGGGCATTCCCCCTCAATAGCGGTCTCATCGACATCCTGGGCTACGACCAGGACAAGAAGGAGGTCGAAAACCCTCTGGAGGCCATCGCTGACCTTCCAAAGGCCCATCCCTATCACCGCATCGGGAAGGATATGGTCGAGAAGTCGGCGGACTTCTTCCTCGGGCTCATGGAGGAGCAGGGCTTCCCCTACGAGGGGAGCGTCACGGCCCACCGCCATGTGGCGACGGCCATTGGCACCTGGAAGCCCAGCTCCCTCGTGCCCCCCTCCATGGATCTGCCGCCCCTTGCGGGGAAGCGGCTCATCGTGGTGGATGTCAAGGGCCTCAAGGACTTTGACGGAAAGATGGCAGCAGCAAACCTCACAGACCGGGTGGATAGCGTCGTGGAGTCCACCCGCATCGAGCTGGGGCCTATCGAGGGCCGGGACATCACGCTCCTGAGCTGCGCCCGTTTCATGGAGGCTGGCGGCTGGCAAAAGGCGGTGGAGGCCCTGCGGCCCCTCGACGGGGAGAACGTGGTCTTCCTCTTCCCGCAGGTGCTGGGCATCCAGGGGAACACGGTGTACCGGGCTCTCGACAAGGCCCTGAAGGGCGCCGTCGTCGAGACGACGGGCATGCCGCCCTCTGCCAATGGCATGCGCCTCCGGGACGTGCTGTTGCGGGCCGCCCGGGGAGCCGGCGTGGAGCTCGTGGAAAATGCTCAGGTCACGGGCGCCGAGATTGAGGGCAAGGAATGCAAGTACATCCGCGTCCAGGCCGGCGTCCACGAGCAGCACTACCATGCGGAGAAGTACATCCTCGCCACCGGTGGCTTCTACAGCGGCGGCCTCTACATGGAGGATCTGGAAAAGCCCCGGGAGGTGGTCTTTGGCCTGCCTGTGTCCTTCGACAAGGAGCACTGGACCGATAAGGATTTCTTCGCAGAGCAGGGCTTTATGCTGGCGGGCATCGATACGGATGAGAGCCTGCGGCCCGTGGACGAGACGGGAGCCGTCGTCCTGGAGAACGTCCGCGTCGTCGGGCGGAATCTTTCCGGCTACGACTTCTGCCGGGAGCACTCCGGCAACGGCGTGGCCCTATCGTCGGCCTACAAGGCTGCGATGGTCTAAACGCGCGGGCGAGCCTCCGCTTGCGGAGCCTGGCCCTTGGAAAATACCAGCCCGAGTCTTTGCGCCACTTCGGCCGTCTCTTGGGCTTTGCCATATAAGGAGAGCAAGAAATGAGTGAAAAAGAACGCGTGCGGGAGGAGACCTCCCGGGACACGGCGGACCACTGCATAGCCTGCACCTGCTGCATCGCGAACTGCCCCGTCACGGAGGCCACGAAGGAGTTCGCCGGCCCGAAGCTGGTGGGCCCGGCCCACAGCCGCATGACCTTTGCAGAAGGAGACGTGGAAAAGAGCCTGGACTACTGCTCGAACTGCAAGAACTGCGAGATCACCTGCCCCTCGGGCGTGGCCGTCGCCACCATGAACATGCTCCAGCGGGGCGAATACTACCGCCACCACAAGCACAGCCAGCGGGATGACATGCTGGCCCACGGGGAGCGCATGGCAAAGCTGGTGCGTGCCCTGCCCATGGGGGCGACGTTTGCGAACATGGGCATGAAGGTAGGCAAGGCCCTTGGCATGTTCTCCGCCGTGGGCATCACGGACAAGCGGGACCTGCCGGCCTACGCGCCCCAGAGCTTTATGGCGCGGTTCCGCCACATCAAGCAGAAGCCCAGTGACAAGAAGGTGGTCTTCTTCCCGGGCTGCTACATCGACCAGAACGACCCGGAGGTGGGCGTGGCCTTTGTGGAGGTCATGCAGAAGAACGGCTACGAGGTGCTGGTGGACGACCAGTTCGTCTGCTGCGGCTCCCCCATGGTGGTGACGGGCTACCTGGACGAGGCCCACGACCACGCCCATACAAATGTGGCCCGCATCCTCGAGTGGAAGGCCCGGGGCATCCCCGTCGTGGCCTGCTGCACCAGCTGCTCCCTCATGCTGAAGGCGGAGTACCACGAGCTCTTCGGCGAGAAGGAGATGCATGAGGCGGCGGAAAATGTCTACGATGCCTTCGAGTTTCTGGAGGGCCTCGCGGAGAAGGGCGAGCTGGTGGAAGATTTTAAGCCCGTCGACGGGAAGTACGCCTACCATGCGCCCTGCCACCTGCGGGCCCAGGGCCTGGGGCTCCCGGCGCTGGAAATCTTGGGGAAGATTCCGGGCTACCAGATCGAGAATCTCGCCGCCGGCTGCTGCGGCCTCTCGGGCAACTACGGCTTCAAGGCGGACAAGTACGATGTGTCCATGAAGATAGGCGAGAAGCTCTTCAAGCGGGTGAAGGAGCTTGACCCGGACAAGGTGGTCTGCGACTGCGGCACCTGCCGCATGCAGATCGCCCACGGCACCGGAAAGCCGGTCTGCCACCCGATCCAGATACTTGCTAAGGCATATGAGTAAAAGGAGGTCTTTGTTATGAGGAGGATTATTCTTCTGTGCTCGGCGGGCGTTTCCACGAGCGTCCTGGTCCGCAAGATGGAGCAGGAGGCGGCGCGGCTTGGCTACCCTTGCTCCGTCAGCTTTTTCCCCATCGACGAGGCGGCAGAGGCCGTGAGCTTTGCGGACGTATTGATGCTGGCGCCCCAGGCGAAGCACATGCTGGGAGAGCTCACCGTGCGCTACCCCAATACGAAATTTGAGGTCATCCCGGAGAAGCTCTACGCGGCGGCGGACGCGGATGCCATATTGGACCTTGCCCAAAAGGCGGCAGGCGACTACTGAGCTTGCTGAGACGATAGAGCTACAGGCGTTTCCACCTGCAGCCCCCTTGTCGGGGGCAGGCAGCAGCAGAATATTCCCAATCTTATACATTTTCAAAGGAGTGCAGAAATATGGCAAAGCAGTACGTCATGGCGCTTGACGCCGGAACCACCAGCAACCGCGCGATTATCTTCGACAAGGACTCCCGCATCATCGGCGTGTCCCAGAAGGAATTCACCCAGTACTTCCCCGAAGCCGGCTGGGTCGAGCACGACGCGGAGGAGATCTGGGGCACCATGCTGGAGGTCATGCGGGGCGCGCTCGAGTCGGCGGGCATCCAGCCCAGCGACATCGCCGCCATCGGCATCACGAACCAGCGCGAGACAGCTGTCGTCTGGGACCGCAAGACCAGCAAGCCCGTCTACAACGCCATCGTGTGGCAGTCCCGCCAGACGGCCGGCATCTGCGAGGATCTGAAGAAGAAGGGCCTCACGGAGGAATTCCAGGAAAAGACCGGCCTCCTCATCGACGCCTACTTCTCCGGCACGAAGGTCAAGTGGATCCTCGACCACGTGGAGGGCGCCCGCGCAAAGGCAGAAGCAGGGGAGCTCGCCTTCGGCACCATCGACACCTGGCTCGTGTGGAAGCTCACGGGTGGCAAGGTCCACGTCACCGACTACTCCAACGCCAGTCGCACCCTCATGTTCAACATCAACACCCTCCAGTGGGATGACGCACTCCTTGGCTATCTCGACGTGCCAAAGTCCCTGCTGCCGGAGGTCCGCCCCTCCAGCGAGATTTACGGCGAGACAGTGCCCTCCATCCTCGGCGCGCCCATCCCCGTCGCCGGCATGGCAGGCGACCAGCAGTCGGCCCTCTTCGGCCAGAACTGCTTCGAGCCCGGCATGGCGAAGAACACCTACGGCACTGGCTGCTTCCTCCTCATGAATACGGGCACCACCCCGAAGAAGTCGAAGAACGGCCTCGTCACCACCATCGCCTGGGGCCTGGACGGCAAGGTAGAGTACGCCCTTGAGGGCTCCATCTTCGTGGGGGGCTCCGCCATCCAGTGGCTCCGGGACGGCATCCGCCTCGTGGACAGCGCTCCGGACTCCGAGTGGATCGCGAAGAAGGTCAAGAGCAGCGAAGGGGTCTATGTGGTCCCCGCCTTCGTGGGTCTCGGCGCTCCCTACTGGGATATGGACGCCCGCGGCATGATCATCGGCATCACCCGCGGCACCACGAAGGCCCATATCGTCCGGGCGACGCTGGACTCCCTCGCGTACCAGACCCGGGACGTGCTCGCCGCCATGGAGGCGGACTCCGGCGCAAAGCTCTCCGCACTGAAGGTGGACGGCGGCGCCACGGCCAACAACCTCCTCATGCAGTTCCAGGCAGACATCCTGGGCGTCCCCGTGGAGCGTCCCCAGATCGTCGAGACCACGGCCCTCGGCGCCGCCTACCTCGCCGGCCTCGCCGTCGGCGTCTGGAAGTCGAAGGAGGAGCTCAAAAAGAGCTGGCAGCTCGACACCCGCTTCCAGCCCACCCTCGACAAGGCAGAGGCGGACAAGCTCTACAAGGGCTGGCGCAAGGCCGTCAAGCACGCCATGCACTGGCTCTCGGATGAGGACTGAAGCATAGCCCCTGAAGTTTATTTCCTGCGATTGGAAAGGAGAATCCATCATGGATAACCTGCTCGGCGAATTTGTAGGCACGGCCGTCCTCATCGTCTTCGGTGCTGGCGTCTGCGCTACCTGCTCCCTCGGCAAAAGCAAAGGCCTTGGCGGCGGCTGGATCTGCATTGTATTCGGCTGGGGCTTTGCCGTCACCCTCGGCGTCTACACGGCGACAGCCCTCGGCGCACCCCAGGGCGACCTCAATCCCGCTGTCACCTTCGGCAAGATGTTTGCCGGCGTCTACACCTTCCCCCAGTTCGTCGCTACGTCCCTCGCCCAGATAGCGGGCGGCATCCTCGGCGGCATCATCACCTATCTCGCGTACCTGCCGCATTGGGCAGCCACGGAGGATAAGGGCGCGAAGCTCGGCGTATTCTGCACCGCGCCCGCCATCCGCAACTACCCGGCGAACTTCCTCTGCGAGTTCATCGCCACCTTCTTCCTGCTCTTCTGCATCTGGGCCATGTTCGCCAAGGCAAACGGCCCCTTCATGCCCGGCTATGGCCCCTACATCGTCGGCATCCTCATCGTGGCCCTCGGCCTCTCCCTCGGCGGGCCCACAGGCTACGCCATGAACCCCGCCCGTGACCTCGGCCCCCGCATCGCCCACGCCATCTGCCCCATCGCAGGCAAGGGCGGCAGTGATTGGAGCTACGCCTGGGTCCCCGTCTTCGGCCCCCTCGCCGGAGCCGCCGCCTCCTATTTCGTAGCCCACAGCATCCTCGGCATGATCTAAAAAGCGTATAAAAGCGTATATCAACATAAAACCGCCCGCAAAGCAAATCAGCTTGCGGGCGGTTTCTTTCCTATGCGGCTGCTAGGAGAAAGCCTTACCGGAAGACCTTGAGGCGCTCCGGCATGGGGAGCTTCTCGATGGGCTGGGGGGCGGCCAGAGGCTCGCCGAAGACCATCTGGGCTACGAGCGTCCAGCTTTCCGGCACTTTGAAGTAGGCCTTGATTTCCTCATCGATGAGGGGATTGTAGTGCTGGATATTGACGCCGAGGCCGAGGTCGGCAAGAGCCGTCCAGATGGCGAACTGGAGCATGCCGTTGGCCTGGGAGGCCCAGACGGGGAAGTTCTCTGCGTAGGGGGCGAACTTTTCCTGCATCTCCTTTACGGTCTTCGTCTCCTCGAAGAAGAGGACCGTGCCGAAGCCGACGGCAAAGCCGTCGATTTTCTTCTCCGTGGGAGCGAACTTGTCGGCGGGCACCACTTTCCGGAGGGCCTCCTTCGTGATGGACCAGACCTTGTCATGGTGCTCCTTCAGGGCGAGCACCACCCGGGCGGACTGCATGTTGAAGGCGGAGGGGACCTCGTGGAGCATGCGCTCCACGGCAGCGATGATTTCTACGGGCAGCACCTGGGTGTCCTTCCCCAGGGCATAGTTCGTGCGCCGGTTCTGTACGGCTTCTTTAAAGTTTCTCATAGGGCGATCCTGCCTTTCTATATTGTGAGAGAAATTATTTACTATACATAACATAGCATTTTATTCGACAATCCTTCTTCGTTTCCTGCTAATTCCCTCGAAAAAGCAGTATTCTTTGACGAGTCATCGCTTATAGAACCCAAAGTCGACTTTTTGCAGAAAATCTGTTAGAATGGGAAGAAGAGAGACTCCTCTCGGCTGGCGACTGCCATTCGCTTGCGCATGGAAAGGGACGCTCTCTTTTTTCACAAGCAGATAGAATCGGAAAAGCGCCGGGAAGGCGCGAAAGCTCTGGAGGGAATTTTTTTGGACGTTGGCATTGTGGACTTAGTCTGGCATATCTTCCTGGTGATCTTTCTCATCTTTATGAATGGATTTTTCGTGGCGGCGGAGTTTGCCTGCGTGAAGATCCGGCCCTCCCGGCTGGAGACGCTGATCCAGGAAGGGTCGAAGCGGGCCCGGTACGCCAAGCAGCTGACGGATCACCTGGATGCGTCCCTCTCGGTGACGCAGCTGGGCATCACTCTCGCATCCCTCGGCCTTGGCTGGGTGGGCGAGCCCTTTGTGGCGCGGCTCATCCTGCCCCTGACGGAGGCGGTGGGCCTCGGGGAGACGGCGGGCCATACGGTGTCGCTTGCCGTCGGCTTTTCCCTCATCACAGCGGGCCATATCGTGCTGGGCGAGCTGACGCCGAAGACCATGGCCATCCAGAGCGTGGAGAAGATCGTCCTCATCGTGGCGCTCCCCATGGTGATTTTCCACAAGGTCATGTACCCCTTTGTGTGGCTCCTGAACCACGTGGCGAACTGGACGGCCCGGCGGCTGGGCTTCCAGGCGGCCACGGAGGGGGAGGCAGCCCACACGGAGGAGGAGATCCGCCTCCTCATGGAGGAGAGCCACAAGCAGGGGCTCATCGACGACACGGAAGCGGGCTTCGTGGACAATGTCTTTGACATGGGGGACCTCAATGTCCGGGAAATCATGACGCCTCGCACGGACATGGTCTGCCTGTACCTGGAGGACTCCTTCGCGGATAATATGGAGACGGTGCTGGAGGAAAAGCTGACCCGCTACCCCCTGTGCCGGGAGGACAAGGATCACATCGTGGGCTTCATCCATGTGAAGGACATGATCCACGCCATGGCGCGGGGCCGGCGGCCTAGCCTCCGGCGCCTCGTGCGAAAGGCCCTCGTGGTGCCGGAGAGCATGGACGTGAGCGTGCTCCTCAAGACCATGCAGAAGAACCGCTCCCAGATGGCCATCGTGGTGGACGAGTATGGCGGTACGGCGGGCATGGTGACCATTGAGGACATCGTGGAGGAGATCGTGGGCGATATCCAGGACGAGTTTGACGAGGACCGCCCCACGGCGGAGTGCATCGGTCCCCGGGTCTACTCGGTGGATGCAAAGATGCTCCTGGAGGAGCTGGCGGACATCCTGGAGATCACCATCGAGGACGAGGATGTGGACAGCGTCGGCGGCTGGCTCTATGACCAGATCGGGCGCGAGCCCCGGGTCGGCCAGATGGCGGCGGCGGAGGGCGCCACCTTCTTCGTGGAGGAGGTGGAGGGCCTGCGCATCACCCGGGTGCGCATCCATCTGGCGAAGGACTTGGAGGAGGAGCACGAGGAAATCGTCTGATTTTGGAAACCTGTCTCCGTGACACACGCACGTTTATGCGTGTCGGAAAAATTTTTGTAAAATAGTGGAATTTCTCAAAGTTCTGTGGTATACTATAACCAGATATCGGTAAAAGGGAAACCTCGCCCTTCAGGAGGTGGAAGCAAGAAGGAGGAGAAGACAACTACATACCTGGAAAGGAGAATTTGCATGATGGACAGGAGCAGAAATATCCGTCAGGCCTCCGCCAGCGGCATGACCCAGGGCTACGCCGTGGCAGAGCCAAAGCGTGAATGGCACGCAAAGTGGGGACAGAAATGCTTCAATGGCGAAAGCCTGCAGATCCGCAAGCAAGTTATCCAGGACCGAGTCGCGGGCAAGTGAGCGAACAGGCTGGAAAGCATGTTTGTAGAAGCATTACCCACAGGATGGGAAAACTTGTCGCCCGTTATACGCAAAAGGCAAGTCGCGTAAGCGGCAATGATACAAGGGATTAGGGGGAAGGATGCCCCCGCAAAAAGGAGCTGTGATAAAATCACAGCTCCTTTTTGTGCTTATTGTGCCTATATGGAAAGAAATGGGGCTTGTCAGGAGGAGTTTTCGGCCGGTTGCAAGTGCCAGCATTTTAGATACGCCCTACGCCCGGGCTCCCCCTGCCCTTACGCAGCCCCTCCCTGAGGGGCTGCCCCCCCTCCCAGAGGGAGGCTTGGGTTCCAGCAGGTGCGCTGCATTTTTTGATGAAAGACTCTTTCGATTGATTCCCGAAGCTTTTTTCAGAAAGATTGTGGCTTTCCACTTCGAGTGCCTTCCTCGGGGAGGAAGGTGGCGCGAAGCACCGGAAGGAGCCCGCCCGTAGACAGTAGCAATCGTGCCAGGTCATTGCAACCGGCCTCTATCCCTCCTTATCAGGCTCCATCCCTACACGGCCTCAGTGGACTTCGCTGTGGAGGACGGCGCCGCTCATGGCGTCGATGGCGAGGTCGTACTCGATGCGGGAAAGGCCACTGCCGGTGGTGCACTTGACGTGGTAGACCTGGTGCATGGGGCGAAGGCCTGCGCCCGGCGCTCCCTGAGGTGCTGCCCCTGGTGCGACCTGGGGTGCCGCTGCGTCAGGCACGCCGCCCTGGGGGGCTGCCATGGGGGCTGGTGCCGGGGCGTTGCCATTGGGGGCTGCGCCTTCTGGGGGCTGGCCCTGGGGGGCGTCCATCGGGCGGTCAGGGTCCCCATCGGGGCGCTCTGCCCGGTCGCCATCGCGCCTGTCGCCTTTTTCATGCTTGGCGTCCTTATTGTGCTTATCGTGCTTGTCCCGCTTGTCCTTGCGGTCGCCGTCGTGCTTCTTGTCCTTGTCGCCGGGCTGGCCCAGGTCGATGGAGCGGAATGTGATGGTGGTCTCGTCCTGGCCGATGATATCGGCGGCGATGGAGCGGATCTCTTCGGGCGTCAGGAGGCTGGCGTTCTGGGGGGCGACTGCTCCTTCGGCGCGCCGTTCGTTGGCCTGCTCGACGCTCTTCTGGAGGATCTGCTGCTGGAGGGCCTGGGCCTCGGCGCGGTGGGCATCCTTGAAGGAATGGACGCCGTAGGAGCCGATGCCGCCGAGGGCAGCGAGGACGACGAGGACGAGGGCGGCTTTCTTCATGCGCTTTGCGGTGAAGATGGTGCCGGCGGTCTCTTTGATGATTTTCGTATCGATTGCCATGATGGGTTCCTCCTCTAGGGTGAGTGGGTGATTTCCTTTGATGGCTTTATTGTAGGGGGTATTTCGAAACTGGGGCTAAGGAGTTTGAAACAAAGTCGAAACAAAGGGGAAAGAACCTCGAAAATCCATTGACTTGCGGCGTTCTTTTGATAGGATACTCAAACTTCCCACACCGAAAATCGGTATAGAACCTTGAAAACTGCATATCT
>CAMCRT010000039.1 GCA_945877355.1 uncultured Mitsuokella sp.
CAACAGGGACATTTTCATTTCCGTTACAATGAGACATTATCATATGTGGACCATAGGACGTAGCTTGGGCGAAATTTCAGCCTTGACAGCATTAGATGAACAATGCTATACTATTTTAGTCAATTATGCGGACATATATGTCCTTATGCCGAAGTGGCGGAATTGGCAGACGCAGTGGACTCAAAATCCACCGCTGGCGACAGCGTGCCGGTTCAAGTCCGGCCTTCGGCACCAATCGAATATTCGCCCCTTGGGCAGCAAAAAGGCAACGACCAAATCAGTCGTTGCCTTTTCTAGTGCAAGAATCTAGTACACATGATACGTCTTCCAAGGGATTTGATTCACATCGATGGACTTCAGGAACTCCACGATATCCTTCCGCCCATAGTAGTGGGGATTCCCCTGGCTGTCCTGGCTCATGAGGATGATGGGCATGTTCGGGAAGAAATAGGAGAGCTCCTGCCGTATCTGCACCATGCGGGCCGTGTACATCGTGACAGACGACTTCACGGCGATGACGGCAAACGTCACGCCCTGCTCCAGAATGACAGCACCCTGTATATTCATATCGTCACCTCATAAAACTCGAAATAATGTTTGAAAAACTTTCATTCGCCTATTGCAAGAACAGAAATTCTATGGTAATATGTTCGTAGAACAAGGATTTTAGAAACAGAGTATCGACATAGGAGGTTCTTGCGATGACGATTTCACTTTATGATAAAAGAGTTCGGCGTGTCCTGACAGCGCTTTGCGTCGCTGGGACGATCCTTCTTGCCCTGGCACCCCTTCACCTGACGAATACATATCTCCGGGCAGATACCTTTGAGACGATCACCGTCCACGAGGGAGACACCGCTTCGGCGATAGCGCACCGCTATACCAACGACAGCGAAAAGCAGGCAGAGCTCATCGAGGCCATCATCGACATCAATGCCCTGACGCCTGATGCAGCCCTCAGGGCAGGCCAGAGCCTTCGCATCCCCATCCTCGAGCGCCAGCGGGGGAGCCTTGCCGACTCCTCTCGCTAAGTCCCCGTTGCTTTTCCCGCCCTGGAATGATAGTATGGGAGTACATTCGTGAGCCTGGCCTTTATCCAGGCATGATTCAGGAAGGGAAAAGCATTGCATATCGTACTCATCGAGCCGGAAATCCCCGGCAATACAGGAAACATTGCCCGCCTCTGTGCAGGCACAGGCATCGACCTTCACCTCGTCCGCCCGCTGGGCTTCTCTACGGATGACAAGCATCTGAAGCGGGCCGGCCTTGACTACTGGCATCTTGTGAAGGTCCACTATCACGACAGCTTCCAGGAGGTGCAGGAAGCCTATCAGGGGCATAATTTCTACTTCTGCTCCACAAAGGCCGCTCAGCCCTATACGGATATCGCCTTCCAAAAGGACGATATGCTCGTTTTCGGCAAGGAGTCGGCGGGCATCCCAGAGCCCATCCTGAAGGCCCATTGGGACCATACCATCCGCATCCCCATGCGAGAGGGGGCCAGGTCGCTGAACCTATCGAATGCCGTCGCCGTCGTCGCCTACGAGGCTCTGCGCCAGCTGGATTTCTACCACCTCAAGGAAATAGGCGGCGGCCTCCGCATGGACAAGTGAATACCGTGTGGAATTGTTGTGCGTAACTTAGCACAACAATCCTGCCTTGCGAAGACGCCCTCCCATAAGCGTAACGTTGTGGAGAGGGCGTTTTTGTCACTTCATTTCTTTTAGTGCCTTATTGATGACCTCCGCCATGAGCTGCTTCCCTCGTATATCCGGGTGCAGCCCGTCGATGGAGAGGGAGCTGTCCATTTCGTCCGCGTCCTTTGCGTAGAAATAGGGTTCCAGATCGATATAGTCCTCTTGGGATCGGATCCACGTGTTGATCTTCTGCATCTTCGTGCGCCAGCTGGGATCCGTCGGCGTGTGGAAGGCATAGCGGATATTGGCGGGGTTCACCGGCATGAGCGTCAGGAATATGGGCCGAATGCCATTGTCCTCGCACTTCTGGCGGATCGTCTCAAGATCCTCGATGACGGACTGGGCGCTGATGGTGGGCGTCCGCAGGCAGTTCGTCCCCGTCAGGATGAAGAGATTCTTCGGGTGGAAGGGCACCACATCCTCCTCGAAGCGATCCGCCGTCATGCGGGAGGTATCGCCGCTGCGCCCTAGGTTCAGGCAGGGCACATCGAGATATGTGGTATAGCTGTACTCCACAGAGGAGGGAGCGAAGGACACGGCGCCGCCCCCGTGGGTGATGCTGTCCCCGAGGGCCGCATATTCTACACTTGTCCGTTCCGGCACCACGAAATGCGCCGTCTCTGACCAGTTGCTTATGGGAAGCCCGCTTTTGTCCACAGCCCGAACCCGCCAGTAGTAGTCGCCAGCATAGGGGCGGGCATATTCATCGTAGCAGGTGGTGGCGGAGTCCACGACGCGGCTCCAGGCAGGCTCCGGGAGCTTCCCGTCTTCGGTGGGCTCATCGGGCGGATTCGTCAGGAGCTGCACCTCATAGCGCATGGCGTTGTGGGTGGGAATCCAGCTGTAGACCGGGTAGAGGGGCTGCTGGAAATTCGGCATGGTATCGAAGTTATTGAGAAGCGGAGCACTCGGAGGAGCAATCGTGTCGTCGATATGCATTTCCTGCGCCTCAGAGAACTCGTCGATGGGATTCAGATGGATATCGAGGGCCCGGACCCGCCAGTAGATAGTATCGAGCTTTTTATAGGGCCTGAGATCTGCCTGCCAGCCATTCGTGTAGACCTGTTTCGTGCTCTCGAGATGACCTTTTTTTGAGAGGCTCGTGCCGCCCTCCTGGTCAGGTCTCGAGGAGAGGAGCTCCACCTCGTAGCAGACGGCGCCGGGCACTGTGTGCCACGTGAGGAAGGGCATGCGGCTGGCAGGATTATTCACATCATAGCGGGAGATGGGGGCCGGCCCCTTCGCGTCCTCCGCAAAATCCGGATGGGCTATGGCGGGGGAGGGCTCCGAAATCTGCCCGAAGAGGCCGTAGGCCGTGATGCGGTAGTAGGTGGGGATGGCCGTCCTGGGTACCTCCACGGAGGCCTTCCGGACCGTGCGGCCCAGGAAGAAGTGGTAGCGGGGCTCTCCCTCCACAAGGCCCGTTGTCTTTGAAAGCACCTCCACCTTGTAAAAGCTAGGATAGGAGAGGGGCGTCCAGGACAGGGTGACATGGCCATCCTTTTCCTGAAAGACCGGATGGAGATTTTCCCCTGCTGCCCGGAGGGATAGGCCGTCGTAGCGTTCCAAAAGGAAAAAGGAAGCCGTCATGCAGAGACAGATGAAGAACAGGAAAAAGAAAAAACGTCGGATACGTTTCATTGCCACCATCATTTCATATATCTGAAGGAAAATCAGCAAGGTTATAAATGCGACTGGAAAAATTCCCTTGATGTCGTATAATGTCGTATAATCAGTATAGCATAAAAGAGAGAAATACAGTAGGGAGGAACATAAATTGGAAGAAAAGGGACTCTTGATCGTCCATACAGGAGATGGAAAGGGCAAGACCACGGCGGCGCTGGGTCTTGCCATGCGGGCCTGGGGGGACGGCCTCCGGGTTCTCATCCTCCAGTTCATCAAGGGGGGCTGGACCTACGGAGAGCTCAGCACCATCACGGCCCTGAAGGAAATCAATGGGAAAATCGACGTGCGCCAATGCGGCCTCGGCTTTACGAAAAAGGGCGACAGGGACGAGGCGGAGCATAGGGCAGCGGCGAAAAAGGCGCTGGAGCTGGCGGAGCGGGAAATCGAGAGCGGCAAGTGGGACCTCATCATCCTCGATGAAATCAACTATGCGGTGAAGTTCAGCCTCATCAGTGAGGAAGAGCTGCTCTCTCTCGTGGAAAAGAGGCCCGCCGCCCTTCACCTCGTCTGCACGGGGCGGGACGCGCTGCCCTCTCTCATCGACCGGGCGGATCTCGTGACCGAAATGCACCTCGTAAAGCATCCCTATCAAAAGGGAATAAAAGCGCAAAAAGGCATTGAATTTTGAAATCTTTTGTTGTAAACTTGTAACTACCCCTTCAGAACGAGAATACGTTTTGTACATGGGGAGTGGACAAAGCTTTTATAGGAGAGTTTGTTATGCGAAGTGATATTGTCAAAAAAGGAGCGACGCGCTGCGCCCATCGCTCTCTCTTTCATGCAAATGGCTACGGCCCGGAAGATCTTGCAAAGCCCCTCATCGGCATTTGCAATTCCTTTAACGAAATCATCCCCGGTCACCTGCACCTGCGGGAAATCGCCGACATGGCGAAGCTCGGCGTGGCAGCAGCTGGCGGCACGCCCATCGAGTTCCCTGCCATCGGCGTATGCGACGGCATCGCCATGGGCCACACGGGCATGAAGTACTCCCTTGCCAGCCGGGAGCTCATCGCTGACTCGGTGGAGGCGGTGGCCATGGCCTCCGGCTTCGACGGCCTCGTGCTCATCCCGAACTGCGACAAGGTGGTGCCGGGCATGCTCATGGCGGCAGCCCGCCTCAACATCCCCTGCATCGTGGTGTCCGGCGGCCCCATGCTGCCCGGCCGCTACCATGGCCGTGACATCAGCGTCAGCCAGGCCTTTGAGGCGGCCGGCAAGTTCGCCGCCGGTGAGATCGGCGAGTCCGAGCTCACGGAGATTGAGGCGAAGGCCTGCCCCGGCTGCGGCTCCTGCGCCGGCCTCTTCACGGCGAACACCATGAACTCCCTCTCGGAGGTGCTGGGCATGGCGCTCCCCGGCAACGGCACGATTCCCGCCGCCTACACGGGCGACCGGCGCATGCTCGCAAAGAAGGCGGGCGAGGTCATATTGGACCTCGTGAAGCGGGATATAAAGCCCCGGGATATCATGACCCGCAAGGCCTTCGAGAATGCCATCACCGTGGACATGGGCATCGGCGGCTCCTCCAATACGGTGCTCCATTTGACGGCCATCGCCCACGAGGCGGGCATCGAGCTCCCCACGCCTCTCTTCGATGAGATTTCCCGTCGCACCCCCTACATCACGAAGCTCAGCCCCGCGGGCAAGCATCACATGATCGACCTCGACGAGGCAGGCGGCATCACCGCCGTCATGCACGAGCTCGCAAAGAAGGGCCTCATCCATGAGGATGCCCTGACCGTCACGGGCACCATTGGAGACCGCATCAAGAATGCGAAGATCTATCGCCCCGATGTCATCCACTCTGTGGAGGAGCCCTATCGCCCCGAGGGCGGCATCGCCATCCTCTCCGGCAACCTGGCCCCGGACTACGCGGTCGTCAAGGCCTCGGCTGTCGCTGAGGACATGCTGACCTACACGGGCAAGGCCAAGTGCTACAACTCCGAGACGGAGGCCTGCGATGCCATCATGGCCGGCGACATCCACGATGGCGATGTGGTTGTCATCCGCTACGAGGGACCGAAGGGCGGCCCGGGCATGCAGGAAATGCTGAACCCGACGGCTGTCATTACCGGCCGCGGCCTCAAGGTGGGTCTCATCACCGACGGCCGCTTCAGCGGCGCCAGCCAGGGCGCCTGCGTGGGCCACGTCTCCCCGGAGGCCATGGAGGGCGGCCCCATCGCCTTCATCGAGGACGGGGACGAGATAACCATCGATATCCCGAACAGGAAGCTCGAGCTTGCCGTCTCCGATGAGGAGCTGGCAAAGCGCAAGGCGGCCTGGAAGAAGCCGGAGCCGAAGATCAAGACCGGCTACCTCGCCCGCTACGCCAAGCTCACCACCTCCGCCAGCACCGGGGCAATCCTGAAGTAAACGATACATATCATAGGCTGCTCCCGCACGAAAATGTGCGGGAGTATTTTTATACGCCCAGTTATGATACGATTGAAATTTGATATGGCATATCTATTGTAATAATTTCTCGTTCTAGTATAATAGATATGGTTACATCGGACTTTTATCAGTCGTTCCTGTTGTTACAGGGAAAAATAGGAGGTAGAGTCGTGGGAGAGTTTGGCGGTCTTGGAATTTATCTCGTGGTAGCGCTCTTCTTTCCGGTGATGGCACTCGTGCCGGCTTTTATGCTACAGCCGAAGCAGCCCTCGCCGGAGAAGTATATCCCGTATGAATGCGGTGTGGACTCTGTGGGGAGCCCCTATATCCGTTTTCGTGCGGGATATTTTTTGTACGCGCTGCTCTTTATACTCTTTGACATCGAGACGGTTTTCCTCTATCCCTGGGCAGTTGCCTTCCGCATGGTGGGCACCTTTGCCCTGGTGGAGATGCTCGTCTTTGTGCTCATTCTTGTCATCGGACTTGCCTATGCGTGGCGGAAGGGAGATCTTTCATGGAACTAAGGGATCGCGTGCCGGAGAGCCTCCGGCAAAATGTGCTCATCCTGAAGGTGGACGAGCTCTTCCGCTGGGCCCATGCCAATTCCATCTGGCCCCTGTCCTCAGGCCTTGCCTGCTGTGCCATTGAGATGATGAGCACGGCCACGGCCCGCTTTGACCTGTCGCGCTTCGGCTACGAGGTCTTCCGTCCCTGCCCGCGGCAGGCGGATCTCCTCATCGTGGCGGGGACGCTGACCTACAAGATGGCCGACCCCATCGTGCGCCTCTACGAGGAGATGCCGGAGCCGAAGTACGTCATCGCCATGGGGAGCTGCGCCATTGCAGGCGGACCCTTTGCGGACTCCTACTCCGTGGTGGAGGGCATCGACGAGGTGCTGCCCGTCGATGTCTACATCCCAGGCTGCCCGCCGCGCCCCGAGGCCCTCATCGACGGCATGCTGAAGCTCCGGGAAAAGATCATGCACCCGGAGAGGGTGGCAGCTGAGCGCGCCAAGTGGGCGGAGCGCAAGAAGGCAAAGGAGGCGAAAGCATGAAGCAGCGCTATCTGACGGCAGAGGAGCTCGCTAGGATAAAGGGGAACTTCTACACCGTCTCCATCGACGAGGAGGAAAAGCCTCCCATCTACGTGAGCCCGGAGGAATTTATCCCCCTCATGCAGCTCTTGAAGACGAACCCCAGGCTGCTCTTCACCCATCTTTCCTGCCTGACGGCGGTGGATTGGAAGGACACCATCGACGTGGTCTACTATCTCTTTTCCGAGTACCTTGGCGCCTATGTGGTGGTCAAGGTCAAGACCATTCGCAATCATCCGGAGATACCCAGCGTCACCAGCGTCTTCCCCGGAGCGGAGTTCGAGGAGCGGGAGGTCTACGACCTCATGGGCGTGAAATTCACCGGCCACCCGGACATGCGGCGCATCCTCATGCCGGAGGACTTCAAGGGACACCCCCTGCGGAAGGACTTCAAGTATGAGAAGCCTGCCCCGCCAAAGGCGACGCGGGTGAGTGGCGAGGAAGAGGAGGCAGACGCATGAAGCGCACAGAGACGTATCTTCTCAACATGGGCCCCCAGCATCCTTCCACCCACGGCGTGCTCCAGGTGAAGCTCACCCTGGACGGCGAACGCATCCTGAAGGCGGAGCCCGTGCTTGGGTATCTGCACCGGGGCATCGAAAAGCTCATGGAGTCCCGCACCTACTTCCAGTGCCTTCCCTATACGGACCGGCTGGACTACATCTCCTCCATGAACAACAATTTCGGCTTTGCCATGGCGGTAGAGGAGCTCGCGGGCATCGAGGTGCCTCGCAGGGCGGAGTTCATCCGTGTCATCATGGCGGAGCTCAACCGCATCAACAGCCACCTCATCGGCATCGGGACTCTCGCCAATGATCTGGGCGCCTCCACGGGCATGCTCTATTGCTTCCGGGATCGCGAGTACATCCTCGATATCTTCAACGAGGTCTGCGGCGCCCGCCAGACCTTCCACTACATCCGCATCGGCGGCGTCGCAGGAGACTTTACAGACAAGGCCCGGGAGCTCACGGAGGCGTTCCTGGAGCGGGTGCCGAAGTTCCTTTCTGAGTATGACCAGCTTCTGACGGGCAATGAGATCTTCACCCGCCGCATCATCGGTATATCCGCCATGACGGCAAAGGAGGCCCTGGACCTCAATATGACGGGGCCGAACCTCCGGGCCACAGGCGTGGCGCGGGATCTCCGTAAGCTCGACGGCTACAGCGTCTACGGGGAGCTGGATTTCGATATCCCCGTGGGGGAGCACGGCGACAACTGGGATCGTTACCAGGTCAAGATGAAGGAAATGGCCGAGAGCGCGAAGATCATCCGCCAGTGCCTGGACAAGATGCCAGAGGGCCTCATCATGGCGAAGGTGCCGAAGATGCTGAAGCCCCCAAAAGGGGAGGTATACAGCCGCACGGAGGGCACCCGCGGAGAGCTGGGCTTCTACATCGTCAGCGATGGCACCACGAAGCCCTACCGGGTACATATCCGCCGGCCCTCCTTCGTCAACATGCAGGGGCTTGACCTCATGTGCCGGGGCATGCTGATCGGCGACTCCGTCAGCGCCTATTCCTCCATCGACCCGATCATGGGCGAAGTGGACTGCTAAAGGAGGGAAAGCATGGAAATCTCATTTCTTTCTGGCCTCGCCCTGTGGCTGCGCGGCGAAATCTACGCGCTGACGGGGCTGCCGATTCTCTCGGACCTGGCCCTCGACATCATCGGCATCGCGCTGCTCCTCGGCATCATCTCCATGGCGGCCATCGTGTTCACCTATGGGGAGCGCAAGGTCTGCGCCTTCATGCAGGTGCGCATCGGGCCGAACCGCGTCGGCGGACGCTTCGGTCTCCTGCAGCCGGTGGCGGACATGCTGAAGCTCATGAGCAAGGAGGACATCGTGCCCGAGGGCGCCGACAAGGTGCTATGGGCCCTGTCCCCGGCGCTCCTTTTCGTTCCAGCGGCTCTCGTCTACGCCTTCTTCCCCTTCGATGCGGGCGCGGTGCTCGCCGATGTGAATGTGGGCGTGTTCCTGCTCTTTGCCATTTCCGGTCAGGCGGTGCTGCCCTTCCTCATGGGCGGCTACGCCTCGAACAACAAGTATTCCATGGTGGGCGGCTTCCGCGTCGTCTCCCAGATGATAAGCTATGAGGCGCCGCTGCTCTTTTCCCTGCTCGGCATCCTCATGATCACGGGCTCCATGCGCCTTGAGGATATCGTGGAGGCCCAGTCGGGCGGGCTCTGGTTCATCTTCCTGCAGCCCCTTGCCTTCGTCATTTTCCTCATCTCCGCCGTGGCGGAGACGAACCGCACGCCCTTTGACCTGGTGGAGGGTGAGTCGGAGATTATCGCCGGCCCCTTCACGGAGTATTCCGGCATGCGCTGGGCGCTCTTCTTCCTGGCGGAGTACGCCAATCTTTTGACGGCAGCGATTCTCGCCACCACCTTCTTCCTCGGTGGCTATCTCGGGCCCGACTTCCTGCCGGGCTTCGTATGGTTCGGCATCAAGGCAGTCCTCATGGTCTTCGTCATCATGTGGTTCCGCTGGACGTTTCCGCGCACCCGCGTGGATCAGATCCTGACCTTCGGCTGGAAGGCGATGCTGCCGCTGTCGATTCTAAATGTATTCCTGACGGGCGTCGTCATGTGCGCCCTCGGTCTTGTGTAAGGAGGTGACGGTCATTGTTTGGTAAAGGTTTATTGACGGGCATGGGCGTCACCATCAAGCATTTCTTCGGGAAGAAGGAGACCTTCTGCTACCCGGAGGAAAAGCTTCCCATGGCGGAGGGCTTCCGGGGCGGAGATCTCACCATGGATTGGCGGGTCTGCATCGGCTGCCAGATGTGCGCCATGGCCTGTCCCAATAAGGCGCTGGATCTCACCGTCGTCACGGACGCGAAGAAAAAGCGCCACATGAAGTACTACATCCACAAGACGGGCCGCTGCCTCTTCTGCAACCTCTGCGTGGAGGTCTGTCCCGTTCATACCCTGCAGTGGGACAAGAACTACGCCAACTCCACCTGGAACAAGGAGGACATGGTCCACGATGCCATGACGGACAAGGACCGGGCGGATCTTGACATCTTCCTCTCTGATGTGGAGAAAAAGGCCAAGGCGGAGGCTGAGGCAAAGGCCAAGGCCGAGGCAGAGGCAAAGGCCAAGGCGGAAGCGGAGGCCGCGGAGGGCAAGCCGGAGACGCCGAAGGCCGAGACAAAGGCTGCTCCGCCAAAGCCGGAAGCAAAGGCAGAAGCCGCGAAAAAGCCAGCTGCCCAGAACGCGGCACCTGACGCAGAGAAAAAGGCGGCCGCAGCGGAAAAGAAGAAGGGGGGCGAGGCGTGATGGAGATTCTCTTTTATATCTTCGCACTGGTGTCCATAGTGGGGGCCCTCGGCATGGTGCTGTCCCACAACATCGTCCACAGCGCCCTTTATCTTGTGCTCTGCTTCATCGGCCTGGCACTCACGTATTTCTCGATTTCGGCGCCCTTCCTCGGGGCTGTCCAGCTCATGGTCTACAGCGGCGCCGTCGCCATCCTCATCGTCATGGCCATCATGATGGTGCGGCGGACGGACATGTCCGTATCCTCCCCGACCCAGAGCCTCATCAAGCGGTTCGTGGGGGCGGGGATGGCAGCCCTGTTCTTCGTCCTCATGGGCCTTTCCATCGCACTGACGCCCCTGGGGGCTGGGGAGTCTGCTCTTCCGGCAACGGAGGCAGCAGACCTTGCGGGGCTGCTTCTTTCCCGCTTTGCCCTTCCCTTCGAGCTTGTGGCGATCCTTCTTCTGGCGGCCATGCTCGGAGCGCTTCTCCTGGCGAGAGGGGGTGACGAGTCGTGAGCTTTCTCTTTGATTCGGTGGGGATGCCCCAGATCCTAGGGCTGTCCGCCTTCCTCTTTTCCATCGGGCTCTATGGGCTCTTCACTCGGCGGGGCATCATCGCGATCCTCATGTGCGTGGAGCTCATGCTCAATGCGGTGAATCTGAACCTCATCGGCTTTGACCGCCTCTACGTCCATGACGGGGGCGGTCAGGTCATGGCGCTATTCTCCATCGCCGTGGCGGCGGCGGAGCTTGCCGTCGGTCTTGCGCTCACCATCCGTCTGTTCCGCCTGCGGTTCACCACCAATGCGGACGAGGCGGACACCATTCGCGAATTTAAGGATTTTCGGGATTAAGGAGGGATTCGATTGTTTACGTTTGCACTGACGCACGCCTATCTGATTCCTCTGTTCCCGGCCCTCGCGTTTCTGCTCATCGGGCCGTTCACGCGAGGCGACAAGAATCTTTCGGCGACCATAGCGATATTCATGATGTCGCTCTCGCTCATATTCTCCATCTTCGTCGCCATGGCGACCCAGACTTATAACATCACGATGAATGATCCCTTCGTCATGAAGATGACCTGGGCGGTGGTGGGAAATCTTCCCCTCACCATGGGCATATTCATCGACCCCTTGACGGCGATGATGCTCCTCGTCGTGACACTCGTGTCGCTCCTCGTCTACATCTACTCGGCGAGCTACATGGCAGATGATGAGGGTATGGGACGCTTCTTCGCCTTTATCTCCCTTTTCTCCGCCTCCATGCTCGGCCTCGTGGGCGCCGTGAGCTTCTTGCAGCTCTACGTGTTCTGGGAGGGCGTGGGCCTCTGCTCGTACCTGCTCATCGGCTTCTACTACGACAGGCTCTCGGCTCGTGAGGCGGCAAAGAAGGCCTTTATCACGACCCGTATCGGCGACTTCGGCATGCTCGTGGGCATCATCATCCTGGCGGTGATGTTCGGCACCACGGACTTCCTAGAGCTCCGCATGATTATTCCAAACTATGTTCTGGCCACGGGCACCACGATGATCACCATCATCAGCCTGCTGCTCTTCATGGGCGCCATCGGTAAGTCCGGCCAGTTCCCGCTCCACGTGTGGCTGCTGGATGCCATGGAGGGCCCCACACCCACATCGGCCCTCATCCACGCGGCGACGATGGTCGCGGCCGGCGTCTTCCTCGTGGCTCGCGCCTACTTCATCTTCAGCGAGTCTACGATAGCCATGTACTTCATCACGGGCATCGGCACGTTTACGGCCTTCTTTGCCGCCTGCATCGCCGTGACCCAGAATAAGTTCAAGGGTGTCCTCGCGTACTCCACCATCAGCCAACTGGGCTACATGATGTGCGCCGTCGGCCTCGGGGCCTTCTCCGCCAGCATGTTCCATCTTGTGACCCACGCCTTCTTCAAGGCCATGCTCTTCCTGTGCGCCGGTGCCATCATGCACGCGCTCCACGAGGAGACGGACATCTTCAAGATGGGGGGCCTCTGGAAGAAAATGCCCCTGACCTTCCTCTGCATGCTCGTCGGCGTCCTCGCCATCTCGGGCATCCCGCCGTTCTCCGGCTTCTTCTCGAAGGACGAGATCCTGGCGGCGGCCAAGGTGGCGAGCCAGCCAGTCTACATCGTCATGATGTTCACATCGTTCCTCACATCCTTCTACATGATGCGGCTTCTCATCATCGCCTTCCTGGGGGAGAATCGCAGCGAGTATGAGGCCCATGAGGTGGATGCCTTCATGCGCTGGCCTATGCTCATGCTCGCCATCCTGACGCTCGTCGTCGGCCTTGCCGGCTACTACGGCGGCTTCAGCCTCTGGGTCAATGACGGCACGGCTGTCCATGAGACGCTGAACTATCAGGTGGCTGCCACCGGCACGGTGGTCGCTCTCCTGGGCTACGTTCTTGCCTTCGTCATTTTCGGCAGACAGTCCATCCGCAAGAAGGTAGCGCGGAGGCGTCGCAGCTTTGTCTATCAGGTGGTGTACCACAAGTTCTATGTGGATGAGTTCTACGACTATATCCGCCGTCGTCTCGTCTACACCTTCGCCTATGCGCTGAACTGGGTGGACATCCACATCTTCGGCGGTATCATGGACGGCCTCGGCGCCTATGCGCTGGGCACGAGTGATATCCTCTCGGCTCCCGCCAATGGACAGGTGCAGCGCTATCTTCTGTTCTTCTACACCGGCGTCGCCATTCTCTTGATTGCGGCGCTCTACTGGACGGTTCAAATCATTCTTCAAGGAGGAGGTGTCTTCGGATGATTTCCTTTCCGATTCTTTCCGTCATCCTCCTCACGCCCCTGGTGGCGGCGGCCATCATTGCCGTGCTGCCAAAGCGCTTTCGTGAGACGATGCGCCAGCTGGCGGCCTTTGCCATGATCGTGGTGCTGCTTCTGGTGCTGTTCCTCTACGTGGACTACGATACGGCGGCAGGGGGGATGCAGTACACGGAGTACCTGCCCTGGATTGCAGACCTGGGCGTGGCCTACTCCCTGGGCATAGACGGCATATCGCTGCCGCTCCTTCTGCTCTCGTCGGCTGTCGGCCTTGCCTCGGTCTTTTCCTCCTGGCATATCGAGCATCGCACGAAGGAGTACTTTGTGCTGCTGCTCATCCTCATTGCCGGCGTCTCCGGCGCATTTCTCGCCCGGGACCTCTTCCTGTTCCTGCTCTTGACAGAAATGGTCGTGGTGCCGGCCTACATCATGGTGCTGATATGGGGCTCCTCGGAGCGCATTCCGAAGTCCGAGGCTGCCATGAAGATGACCATCTTCCTCCTGGTGGGCTCCGCCTTCATGCTGGTGGGTGTCATCCTTCTCTACGTCTATGCCTTCCCCGATGGGGCGCGTACCTTTGACGTGACGGCGCTTTCCATGTCCTCCGTCTCGGGCAATATTCCCTACGGCGTGCAGGTCATTGCGTTCCTGTTGCTTCTCGTGGGCTTCGGCTCCCATCTCTCCATGTTCCCGTTTCACATCTGGTCTCCTGACGGCTACTCGGCGGCGCCGACGGCTGTCTCCATGATCAATGCGGGCGTGCTCAAGAAGATCGGCGGCTATGCCCTCATCCGCATCGGCTTCTTCATCCTGCCCTTCGGCGCGAAGTTCTGGGCGCCTGTCATCGCGATCCTCGCGACGATAAATGTGGTCTACGCCTCCTATGTGGCACTGGCCCAGAAGGATATCAAGTACATGATTTCCTACTCCTCCGTGTCCCACATGGGCTACGTGCTCCTGGGCCTCGCCGCCCTGAATGTGGTGAGCGTCACGGGCGCTGTGGCCTATATGGTGGCCCATGGCATCATGATCGCCCTGTTCTTCTCCCAGGTGGGCTACGTCCATGACAAGACGGATGCCCGCTCGACAGATGACCTCTGGGGTCTTGCCCACTACATGCCCTACATCACGACGGGCTTCATGCTGGCTGGCCTCTGCGCCCTTGGCCTACCAGGGCTCATCGGCTTCATTCCAGAGTTCACCATCTTCGTGGGCTCCTTCAGCCAGTTCCCGGTGCTGACGGTCATCTCCGTCTTCGGCATCATTTTCACCGCCTTCTACGTTCTCCGGATGCTGGCCAAGGTCCTCTTTGGCAAGCGCATCGAGAAGTTTGAGGGCATAAAGGACGAGCGCCATGCCGACGTGGTGCCCCTCGCTGTCCTCGGCGTGTTCCTCGTGGGCTTCGGCGTGTTCCCGAGCCTCCTGATGGACACCATCAACAGCGGTGTCGCACCGCTTTCGCCGCTCTTTGATCTCGTCAAGGATGCGCCGATGATTTCCCTCTTTCAAGGGGTAGATATTTGGGGAGGGATTCCGAAATGATGGAAGCAATGCATTTTTCCGCAATCGCGGTGGAAATCGCCATCGCCGTCCTCATGCTCGTCGTGCTCTTCCTGGACCTCGTCATGAAGAGGGGAGGGCGCAGGATTCTCCTGGCCTACGTGACGGAGCTCGGCCTCGTCGCCATCCTCTGGCTGGCGGTCTCCATGTATCCCACGGACGGCAGCAGCCAGTCCTTCTATCAGGGCATCTACAGCGTCGATGCCTACAGCATCTTCTTCAAGCTCCTCTTCCTCCTGGGCATGATATTCACCGTGTTCTACGCGGCAGGCTATGTGGAGCGCATGGTGAAGAATGCGGGAGAGTTCTATGCGCTCCTGCTGTCGGCGCTCCTCGGCATGTGCGTCCTGGCCTCGGCCAATGACATCGTCACCCTCTTTGTGGGCCTGGAGCTCATGACCATATCCTTCTACATCCTCGTGGCCATCCAGACGGAGAATCCCTTCTCCACAGAGGCGGGGCTCAAGTACCTCATCTTCGGATCCGGTGCCACGGGGGCGCTGCTCTACGGCATGAGCCTCGTCTACGGCATGACGGGCAGCCTGTTCTTCGCAGAGATTGCCCATAGCCCGGGGATCTTCCTGGGGCTCGGCATCGCCGGCATGGTCCTCATGCTCTCCGGCTTCTTCTTCAAGCTCTCCGTCATCCCGTTCCACCTGTGGGCACCGGATGTCTACGAGGGAGCGCCGGCTCCCGTCACGGCCCTTCTTGCCATGTGCTCGAAGGCGGCGGGCATCGCCATCCTCATGCGGGTGATATTCGCAGCCTTTCCCATGGCGGCGACCATGTGGGTGCAGATCCTGGCGATCTTCGCCTGCGTCTCCATGATCGGCGGCAACATCATGGCCTTCCGCCAGACGAATATCAAGCGCATGCTGGCCTACTCGTCCATCGCCCAGGCGGGCTATATGATGTGCGCCATGGCAGCAGCCAGCGCCACGGGGATTCGCAGCGTGCTCTTCTACGCGACGATTTACCTCTTCGCCAATATCGCGGCCTTCGTCACCGTGTCCTATCTGGAGGACCAGCGGGGAGGGGCAGACCTCTACAATGTGCGAGGCCTTGCCCATCACTCCCTGATGCCGGCAGGCTTTCTGATGGTGGGGCTCCTCACCATGGCGGGCATCCCGCCCACGGGCGGCTTCATCGGCAAGTTCTACATCTTCACGGCAGCTGTGGACGCCGGCCTCCTGTGGCTGGCAGCCGTGGGCTTCGTCGTCTCCATGATGAGCGTCTACTACTACCTCATCGTCATCCGGGAGATGTTCCGAGACCCGGAGGTGGGGGAGGTCATGAATGAGCATCATCTCCGCCTGCCCTTTGCAGCCACCGTCACCGGCCTCGTCGCCGTCTTCTTCGTCCTGGTCCTCGGTATATGGGCCCAGCCCCTGTCCTTCCTGGCAGACCTGACCATATTCCAGAGCCTATAAGATAAGAAAATGGGCTGTAAAATGCGAATTTGCATTTTTACAGCCCATTTTTTGTGCAAAAAGTTACGACCAGCAGCAAGACTCCCTCCGTCACGCCTGCGGCGTGCCACCTCCCTCTAGAGGGAGGTATTCGCTCACCTGTTTTGATGTGAAGCTTAGCTGCAATTTTTTCTGACCTTGCCATCTCTTGCGAGCGTTGCGAGCTAGCCTCGTCCCCCTCTAGAGGGGGATGGCCCGAAGGGTCAGGGGGAGTCTGCGAGAAAGATGTTATACAGCTTTGGGACGGGACAAGAAGCAAATGTGTTCAGTCGTCAAACTTATCGTCGATAAAGCGCATCTCCAGCAGCCTCTTTTCCTGCTCAATCTTGTTCTTCTTGATCCAGCGGGACAGGAAGATATTCGGGATGGCCACGCCGATGGCGATGGCGATGATGATGGTGACGCCCTCGATGCCGTTTCGTATGCCCCGGACCAGCGTCTCCGTGTTCACATTTGTGATATTGAGGAACGTAAAGAGGAAGCGATAGAGCAGGATGCCCGGCACGAGAGGAATGGCGGAGGGGATTGTCAGCACCACATTCGGCACGTGGAACCAATGGATAGCCCTGAGGGCGATAAGCCCCACCACGGCCGCTCCGATGAAGGAGCCCGCCGCCTGGCTCAGGCCGAAGTCAAACATGCAGATATTGCGGAAGAGGATGGTGATCATGCCGCCCACGGCGATGACCCAGATGACCCGCCGGGGCACATTGAAGAGCATGCCGAAGCCTCCTGCCGATATGGCAGCAGCCAGCGGGTGGTAGAGGTAGATGTCCCCGGGGCTCAGCTTCAGGGAAGTGAACTCATTGAAGGCGCCCACATAGAGGGCGATGGCCGTGCCAAAGGCCATGCTACCCACGATGAGCAGCGTCTCGAAGTATCGCGTGATGCCCGTGGTGATGTAGTTGTTCAGGAGCTCATTTGCCGCATTGATGATGGGCACCCCCGGCACCATGAAGAGGGCAGAGGCCGCGATGGGGAGCATGGGGGTGGTGGAGAGGTTGAGCATCTGGGAGAGGCAGGCCACCAGAGTGCAGGCAAAGGCGGCAATCGTGATGCTGGCAAAGGGGTTGAACCCATTGTCGTCGCAGAACGTGCGCACCTTGAACCCGATAAAGGCGCAGACCGCCGTGATGAAGAAGGCAGCCAGATCCCCGCCGAATAGCACGCAGGATCCGCCGCAGGCAAAGCTGGAGCCGATGGCCGTCGTCAGATGGTTGTAGCACCTCTCCCGGACCTCCAGCTTCTTCAGCTCATGCTCGAAGTGCTCGAGTGAGTAGGTATCTCGCATGGCCCGCCAGATGAGCCGGCTCATGTGGGCGATGATGGCCATGTTCGCCCGGTGCTTCCGGGATTTCTGAAACTCCGTATAGGTGCGCTCCTCATCCTTGATGTTCAGCATGATGGTGGTGAACATGATGTGGCACTGGACATTCCGCGCCGGTATCCCCATATAGGCCGCCGTCCGCATGATATACCGCATAATGCGGTCCGAGTCCGCCCCATTCTCCATAAGGATGCCGCCTACCTTCAAAATCAGGTGCATCTTATAGGTAATCTGCGAAAATGTATGGGTCAGGACATGCTCCGTCGAGACTTCCTGGTTTTTCTCCAAGGCATTCCCTTCTTTCGATAAAATCTTTTTCTATTATACGCATATCCTGTCTAAGAATCAAATAGACGGCTTGACAGAAGCGGGCGACCCTCCTATAATATGTAACATCGACAAGCGATGAAGAAGATATGGTCTTTCGACAACACCTTTCAGAGAGGGACGCATTTGCTGCGAGCGCCCTAGGTAGTCCGATGGATTACGACTTTGGAGCTGCAGGGCAGAACCTATAGTATTCCCTGCCGGAGACCCCTCCGTTATCAAGGCTGAGTGGCCGCTACGGCGGCAATCAGGGTGGAACCGCGTGACTTATGCCTCGTCCCTATGCTGGGACGGGGCTTTTCTATTTTTAGGAGGAAAACTAAATGGCAAAACTTACGATGAAAGACGGCTCTGTGCGCGAGGTACAGGAAGGGACCCTCTTTCAGGACTTTGTGAAATCCGTCAGCAACAGCCTGGCAAAGAAAGTGCTCGCCGTAAAGGTCAACGGCAAGACCCGCGACCTCATGGCCCCCATCACGGAGGATGCCAAGGTCGAGTTTCTGACCTTCGACGAGGCGGATGGCCGCTGGGCCCTGCGCCATACAGCTTCCCATATCCTCGCCCAGGCCGTCAAGCGCCTCTACAAGGACGCTAAGGTCCAGCTCGCCATCGGCCCTGCCATCGAGAACGGCTTCTACTACGACTTCGATATGGAAAAGCAGCTCACCGAGAAGGATCTTGCTGACATCGAAAAGGAAATGAAGAAGATCGTCAAGGAGAACCTCCCGCTTGTCCGCAAGGAAGTCAGCCGGGAGGAGGCCCTCGCTTTCTTCCGGGAAAAGGGGGAGAGCTACAAGGTCCAGCTCATCGAGGATCTGCCGGCAGATGCCACCATCTCCATGTACACCCAGGGCGAGTTCACCGACCTCTGCGCCGGCCCTCATGTGACGAGCACCGGCAAGGTCAAGGCCATAAAGCTCCAGAGCGTGGCAGGCGCCTACTGGCGTGGCGACGAGCACAACAAGATGCTCCAGCGCATCTACGGCACCGCCTTCACGAAGCAGGAAGACCTCGACGCCTACCTCCACATGCTGGAGGAGGCCGCAAAGCGCGACCACCGCAAGCTCGGCCGCGAGCTCGACCTCTTCAGCCTCCACGAGGAGGGCCCCGGCTTCCCCTTCTTCCATCCGAACGGCATGATCATCCGCAACGAGCTTCTGAACTACTGGCGGGAGGTCCATCGCCGCTACGGCTACCAGGAGATCATGACGCCGATCATCCTGAACCGCAAGCTCTGGGAGCAGTCCGGCCACTGGGCCCACTACGCCGAGAACATGTACTTCACGAAGATCGACGGCGAGGACTACGCCGTAAAGCCCATGAACTGCCCCGGCGGCATGCTCGTCTACAAGACCCATCAGCACAGCTACCGCGATCTTCCGCTGCGCCTCGGCGAGCTGGGCCTCGTCCATCGCCATGAGCTCTCCGGCGCCCTCCACGGTCTCTTCCGGGTGCGGAACTTCACCCAGGACGATGCCCATCTCTTCGTCACGCCGGATCAGATTGAGGGGGAGATCCAGCACACCATCGACCTCTTCGACGAGGTCTACTCCACCTTCGGCCTCTCCTACGTGGCAGAGCTCTCCACCCGCCCGGACGACTCCATGGGCTCTGACGAGATCTGGGAAAAGGCGACGAATGCCCTCCGGAATGCTCTCGAGCACCGCGGTCTCAAGTATGTGGTCAATGAGGGCGACGGCGCCTTCTACGGCCCGAAGATCGACTTCCATCTGAAGGACTCCATCGGTCGTACCTGGCAGTGCGGCACCATCCAGCTGGATATGCTCATGCCGGAGAAGTTCGACCTGACCTATGTGGGCGAGGACGGCGAGAAGCATCGCACCGTCATGCTTCACCGTGTCGTCTACGGCTCCATCGAGCGCTTCATCGGCATCCTCATCGAGAACTACGCCGGCGCCTTCCCCGTGTGGTTCGCCCCCGTCCAGGCAAAGATTCTCCCCATCTCCGAGCGCCACGCCGCCTACGCCCATGAGATAAAGGATAAGCTCTTTAATCTCGGCCTTCGCGTCGAGGTGGACGACCGCAGCGAGAAGGTGGGCTACAAGATCCGCGAAGCCCAGGTCAAGAAGGTCCCCTATATCCTCGTGGTGGGCGACCAGGAGATGGCAGACGGCACCGCCATGGTGCGCAAGCACGGCGAGAAGGACAGCCAGGCCATGAAGCTGGATGACTTCATCTCCTACATTCAGGAGAAGATCCGCACGAAGAGCCAGGAATACTGATTCTTGCCAAACACCCGGATTTGTGCTAAAATGGCGAACAAATGGCAATGAAAAAGAAGAGTACGCAGGTGTGCGCCTATAGGGAATCCCGCCTTGACTGGAAGCGGGTGACGCACGCTGCCGAAGGTTCGCTTTTGAGCCGCCGGAGGAAATGCCGGCCGCAGGGCAGCGTTATGGCCGTCAAAATGGAGCAATAAATCAGGGTGGTACCGCGAAGCTTATGAGCCTTCGCCCCTCACGCAGGGGGCGGAGGCTTTTCTATTTCCGCCCAGGACTATATCAGGAGGTCTCTATGGAAGAGAAAATCGAAGCACTGAAGCAGCAGGCCCGGGAGGCCGTTGCCAGCGCCGCAAAGAATCTATCCGAGCTCGACGACGTACGGGTGAAGTTCCTGGGGAAAAAGGGGGAGTTCACCTCCATTCTCCGGGGCCTCGGTGCCGTGGCGAAGGAGGAGCGGCCGAAGATCGGCGCCATCGTCAACGCGGCAAAGGCCGAGGTGGAGGCCCTCATCCAAGAGAAGAATGAGGAGCTCAAGGCCAAGGCCATGGAGGATCGTCTCGCTAGCGAGAAGATTGACGTGACGCTCCCCGGCCGCCGGGCTGTGCGCGGCAATCTCCATCCCCTGACCCAGACCCTTGACCGCATCAAGGATATATTCTTCCGCATGGGCTTCTCCGTGGAGGAGGGGCCCGAGATCGAGAAGGACTACTACAACTTCGAGGCGCTGAACCTGCCGAAGGATCATCCGGCCCGGGACATGCAGGACTCCTTCTACATCACGGAGGACATCCTCATGCGCTCCCAGACCTCTCCGGTCCAGGCCCGTACCATGGAGAAGAACCCGCCCAATGCACCCATCCGCATGATCGCCCCCGGTCGCGTCTATCGCCGGGATGAGTACGATGCCACCCATTCTCCCATGTTTACCCAGGTGGAGGGCCTCGTCATCGATGAGGGCATCAGCTTTGCCGACCTGAAGGGCACGCTGGAGCTCTTCCTCCAGCAGATGTTCGGCGAGGACGTGGGCGTCCGCTTCCGTCCCAGCTTCTTTCCCTTCACGGAGCCCTCGGCGGAGGTGGATATCTCCTGCGTCATGTGCCACGGCAAGGGCTGCCGCGTCTGCAAGGGCACGGGCTGGCTCGAGATCCTCGGCTCCGGCATGGTGCACCCGAATGTGCTGCACATGAGTGGCTACGACCCGAAAAAGGTCTCAGGCTTTGCCTTCGGCATGGGCGTGGAGCGCATCGCCATGCTTTCCTACGGCATCGACGATCTGCGCCTCTTCTACGACAACGACATGCGCTTCCTGCGCCAGTTCTGAGTGGCCCCAGGAGAAAGGAGAACAACCTATGCAGGTTTCTATAAAATGGCTCAAGGACTATATTGACTTCGACTGGAGCGCGGAGGAGCTGGCGGATCGCTTCACCATGGCAGGCGTGCCCGTGGAAAACGTCATCCGCGCGGATGAGGGCCTCGACCACGTGGTGACAGGCCGCATCGAGAGCCTCACGGCTCACCCGGACTCGGATCACCTCCAGATCTGCCAGATGAATGTGGGCGAGGAGGAGCTCATCCAGATCATCACCGGTGCCCAGAATGTGAAGGAGGGCCAGGTGGTGCCCGTGGCCATGGTGGGA
>CAMCRT010000040.1 GCA_945877355.1 uncultured Mitsuokella sp.
GAGCGGGCTAATATGCTGGAATTCCAGTAGTTTCAAGGGTGCGAAGTTTGAGTAATAATTTTTACGTGTGCGGGGCTTCTTCTTTAGGGACCGCCTTTTTTGGCGGTTTTCTTTTTAAGTAGCCTGTTTGATGATGATGGATGGATATATTTTCTGGATTGAAACACAATAAGGACGGGGGATAACGTGCAAATTCTATATTCAGATATCCGGCCGATGGCTGTTCAGAGAGGCCATGTGACATTTCTTGAGGCATTTCGCAAAGCAGCGGGGGAATCTGACCGTTTGGAAATAGCGGTAGGCTATGTATCAAAATCGGCACTTTTGGAACTCGATGCGATGGTACATGAGATAGGCATTCGTAGTGTCATCCTTAATATGGGAATGTATTATCAAGAAGGGATTGCCGAGGGGACATATCATGCAGCGGTGGATGTAAATCGGCGGTGGCAGTCAGAAGGGATGGGCGGCATACTTTTGGTGCGCCCCTTCAAGTACCATGGAAAACTCTATGTCTTTTATCGAGATGGAAAGCCCTTTCGCGCGTTTGTAGGCTCTCATAATCTAGGAGCAATCAAGCCAGAGGCGTCAAATCTTCGTCAATATGAAATATCGGCAGAAACGGATGATAGGGATGAAGTTCGGGAAATCGCAGATTTTGTGGAGGAACTTTCTAAGGATATCTATTCTGTCAATATAGGGGATGTAGATATCTCCCAAATAAAACTAATTCGAGAAACGAATACGTCTCTTTCCGGCGTGGAGCTTGTTTCAGAAATACCTCCTAAAAGCGTGGAACTCTATCAACGTCAGCGTGTTGGCAATCTGTTCCGTCTTCCTCTCAAAGTGCCAAAGGCAGCTGATATCGCCTATGACCTTGCCCATGGAACACACACGGCGAAATATACGAAATCCAATATAAACGTGTGCTATGCGGCACCGCGGTCTGCTCGGAAAAATCGCAGCTGGTTTGAAACGCAACTGACAGTCAGCAATGAGATACGAAATAAGCCGGGCTATCCTGAAAAGAATGAGCCCTTCTATGTTGTTACGGATGATGGGTATTGGTTCAAAGCTCATACTACAAGTGACAACAACAAGCAGTTCAGTGCTGTTGGTGATGAGCTTATTATGGGGCGCTGGCTGAAGGGAAGGCTTGCGGCGGCAGGACTTGTCCAGCCTGTGAATGATACGGGAAAGGATACGGAACGTCGTGGCATGATTACAGATGAAACACTCAAGGCGTATGGAGCAGATTGTCTCGTGTTTTCCAAGACGAAACTGATGGCTATGGATGAAGCAGGGAATAACCTCCCAGTTTGGACACTTTCTTTCCTGTCAGAACAGAGCACCGCTGGGATGGAAATTGATAGCATGGAGTCTGAGTCAGGCGACGTTCTTCCATTGAATGGCAATACACCATTCCAAGATGACACCGAGGAAGTGCAGGAAGTAATCCAACAGGCTGCGGAGGAGGATGATGAGGCATGAGTTATCTAGCAACCTACGCAGGAGCAATAGAGAAACGAGGAAATAGCGCTCTTGCAGAAACAATCCGAAAAACGGCGCAGGATATAGAGGGGCGCTACCTTCGTCACTTTGATTATTTCAGCCATCGAATTGGATTGTTATTCGGCAATGTCCAATCTGGCAAAACAGCGCAGATGTTTGGCATTATCTGCCAGGCGGCAGACGACGGATTTCCTGCTTTTTTGCTTCTGACGACGGATAATGTGATGCTTCAACAGCAGACACAGCAACGGGTGGAAAATGACCTGCCTGACTTCTGTATTTGTGGCGAAAATGATGTGATGAAATTCACTGAAAATGCTCTGATGAAACCGGCCATCATTGTCCTCAAAAAGAATTATCGCGTGCTAAAACAATGGACAGACATATTCCGTACAACCTCTTTCATGCGAGGCAACCCTCTTTTTATACTGGACGATGAGGCGGATGCCGCTTCCTTGAATACACTTGTAAACAGCGGACGGCAGTCAAGCATCAACCGATATCTTGATGCCATAAAGTCGGAGGCCTCCAGCAGCATTTTCCTCCAGGTCACGGGCACGCCGCAGGCTGTCTTTTTACAGACAAGCCTGAGCGGCTTTCGTCCGGATTTCACCTACTATTTCCGTCCCGGAGAAAAGTATCTTGGCGGGGACTTCTTCTTTCGACAGCCGCGGCAGGAATACATCCGCCTGACGGATGAAGCGGAGAATCCCCTGCGGGAGGCAATCCTCCATCATCTTGCTGTTTCGGCACAGCTTCTGGGGACGGGGAGCAAGGTGGTGAATTTCGTGATTCATCCCAGTGTACGGATCTCTATCCACAACAAATATCGGAAAGAAGTGGAGAAGGAACTCGATGATATCCGATCCCGCTTTGATACCGCCGAAGTCAAGCAGGAGTTCTTTGATACGTATCAGCGTCTAAATCCGCAGAAAAGCAAGCTCCTCGCTTTTGACGAGCTTCAGCGGGGTGTACGAAATCTCTTGGAAGAGGAAAGCATCAAGCTGCTTGTCATGAATGGCAAGAACGAGGTGCCTGCAGAGGAATACGCGTCAGGCTCCAATATCATCATCGGCGGCAATACTCTCGGGCGAGGCGTGACCTTCAGCGGGCTTCATACGGTCTATTATACGAGAACCTCCAAAAAGCCCCAGGCGGATACCATGTGGCAGCATAGCCGTATGTTTGGCTACGACCGGGACGCGGGCCTGATAGAGCTTTATCTCGATAGCCGGCTGTACAAGCTTTCCTGTGATATAAATGCCACCAACAATGCAATGATTGCCCAGATTGAAAACGGCGTGGAAAACGTCAAGATGTATTATCCGGATGCGCTTCGTCCTACACGAAACAACGTCCTCGATAATCGCCACATTGTGGCCGTTTCAGGCAATACGAATTACTTTCCGCTGGAGCCACAGAATCATACGATTGAGGAGCTGGATGAGCTCTTGGCTGGCTTTGATGAGCAGGTGGACAGCTATCAAGTCGCTCTGAAATTGGTACAGGGAATCCTTGAGCATATTTCAGCCGAGCCGGAATTTCCTATCCGTGCATTTCGCTCTTTTCTCAACATCTATGTCTCGGAAAATCCTGCAGCACAAGCAGTTCTTATCGTTCGCCGGAACCGTGATATCAAAAAGGGATCTGGTGCCTTGCTGTCGCCAAACGATTGGAATCTCGGAAGGGCAGTAACGGACAAGGTTGTGCTCACGCTTTACAAGGTGACTGGCGAAAAAGGCTGGGGCGGAAAGAAGCTGTGGGTGCCGAATATCAAGCTTCCTAGCAATGCGGTATATTATGATGTCGCGGAGGAGGAAGATGGTGCATGATTGACACCGTTGAAAATCAGGAAGCATGGGCCTCTATTTCCCCTTTTTCCCTTTCGAGGAAGGAGGGGGATTTTCTGTTTCTCATGGTGTATGCCTTGACAGGCCCCGTAACTTCCCCTTATAATGCCTAGTAGCATGTGTATATAATACTAGGTGCTAATAAGAGGAGGGGGACGGTGTGGCGCGGGTCAAGAAGAAGGAGCGGCAGGAGCTCCTGCAGAGGGCGGTACAGGAGAAGCCCTTTTTGACAGACTATGAGCTGGCGGAAAAGCTCGAGGTCAGTGTCCAGACCATCCGACTCGACCGGATGGAGCTGGGCATCCCGGAGCTCCGGGCCCGGACGCGCCAGATGGCGGAGACGGCCCAGAACAAGGTCAAGACCATCCGCCGGGATGACGTGGTGGGCGAGCTTCTCGACTTGGAGCTGGGGAAATCCGGCATATCGCTTCTGCGCATCACGGAGGACATGGTTTTCGCCAAGTCCCACATCGCAAAAGGGTATTATATGTTTTCCCAGGCGAACTCCCTGGCGCTCGCCCTCATCGATGCGCCCATGGCGGTGACGGGGGTGGCCAATGTGAAGTACAAGGTGCCCGTCCACGTGGGGGAGAAGCTTATCGCCAAGGCGGAGATCGTCAAAGTCCGGGGCAATAAGTACTTCGTCTGGGTCAAGACGAGAAGTGACAATCGCGAGGTATTTCGCGCGAAGTTCATCTTGGTCTCTTTGGAAGAGGAATGAGGAGGAACTTGTTTTGAAGATAGCAGTCGATGCCATGGGCGGCGACTACGCACCGCGGGAAATCGTCTTTGGAGCGGTGCGGGCGGCGCGGAAATTCGGATGCGAGATCGTGCTGGTGGGGGACGAGGAGAAGATCCGCGGCGTCCTCTCCCGGGAAAAGGGCTGGGAGGATCTCCCCATCACCATCCACCATGCGAGCCAGGTCATCGAGATGGGGGAGCACCCCGCCGATGCGGTCCGCACGAAGAAGGATTCCTCCGTGGTGGTGGCGACCCGTCTCGTGAAGGACGGGGAGTGTGACGCAGTGCTCTCCGCCGGCTCCACGGGGGCGGCGGTGACGGCGGCCCAGCTCATCCTGCGCCGCATCAAGGGCATCGGCCGCCCGACGATCGCGACGCCCATGCCCACGCCGAAGGGCGTGACGCTGCTGTTGGACTCCGGCGCCAATGTGGACTCGAAGCCGGAGCATCTCGTCCAGAGCGGTCTCATGGGCTCCATCTACGCCGAGTACGTCTTCGGCATCGAGAAGCCCCGGGTGGGGCTCCTCAATATCGGCGAGGAGGAGACGAAGGGCAATGAGCAGGCAAAGGCCACCTACGCTCTCTTAAAGCAGATGCATACCATCAACTTCTGCGGCAACGCAGAGGGGCGGGATGTGCCGAAGGGCAACTTCGATGTTGTAATTTGTGATGGATTTGTTGGCAATGTTGTGCTAAAATTTGCAGAGGGTCTTGCCAAAACGCTTTTGAAGCTGGTGAAGGAGGCCATCGAGCAGGGGGGCATCCTTGCAAAGCTCGGCGCGTTCCTCGTGCTGCCGACGCTCAAGAAGCTGGGCAAGCGTCTCGATGTGACGGAGTATGGCGGGGCACCGCTTCTAGGTGTCAATGGCTGCTGTATCATCAGCCATGGCTCGTCGAATGCAAAATCCATTTGCAGCGCCATCGGCGTCGCGAATGACTACGTCAAGGGTGAAGTATTGGCGCATATCCGCGACACGCTCGCAAAGGAGGAGCTACTGACCCATGCAGGCGAAACCGTATAACGCCGGAATACGCGGCATAGGCTACTACGTGCCGGAGCGCATCATGACGAATGCGGAGCTGGCAAAGCTGGTGGACACAAGTGATGAGTGGATACGGACCCGCACGGGCATCGCCGAGCGCCATATCGCCGGCGAAGGCGAGGCCGTGACGGATCTGGCACTTCGTGCGTCAGAGCGGGCTCTTGCAGATGCGGGAGTATCGGCGGAGGATATCGACCTCATCATTTTCGCGACGCTCACGCCGGATCGGATCATCCCGTCGGCGGCCTGCACGCTGCAGGATGCCCTCGGGGCAAAGCGGGCGGCGGCTTTCGACCTCTCGGCGGCCTGCTCTGGCTTCGTCTATGGCCTCTCTGTGGCCTCCGCCTTTATCCAGCAGGGCGTCTATCAAAATGTCCTCGTCATCGGGGCGGAGGTGCTGTCCCGGTTCGTGGACTGGGAGGACCGCACCACCTGCGTGCTGTTCGGCGACGGGGCAGGAGCCGCTGTCGTCGGGCGTGTGCCGGAGGGGGAGGGCTTCCTCGCCTTTGACCTGGGAAGCGACGGCTCCGGCGGCGATGCCCTCGACATACCGGCGGGCGGCAGCCGCCTGCCGGTGACGGGAGAGGTGCTCGCCGAGCACAAGCAGTTCATCCACATGGATGGCAAGGCGGTGTTCCGCTTCGCGGTGAAGGTGCTGGGGCAGACGGTGGAGGAGTCGCTGAAAAAGTGCGACCTTGCGCCCTCGGCCATCGACTGGCTCGTGCCCCATCAGGCGAACCAGCGCATCATCGACTCGGCGGCGACCCGCCTCGGGACGCCTCCCGAGAAGGTCGTCATCAACATCGAGCGGTATGGCAACATGTCGGCAGCGTCCATCCCCGTGGCGCTGGCGGAAAGCTACGAGGCGGGGAAGTTCCGGAGGGGCGATGTCATCGCACTCGCCGGTTTCGGAGCAGGGCTCACCTGGGGCTCGTGCATCATGAAGTGGTCTAAGGAGGACAAATCCTGATGTTTCAAAACAATCCAATTTGCAAAATGCTCGGTATCACGTATCCGATCTTCCAGGGCGGCATGGCGTGGATCGGCACGGCAGAGCTGGCCTCTGCCGTATCAAACGCGGGTGGTCTTGGCATCATCGGTGCTGGTCACATGCCCCCCGACGTGCTTCGCGCCGAGATCCAGAAGTGCAAGGGCTGGACGAATAAGCCCTTCGGCGTCAATATCATGCTCATGAGCCCCTTCGTGAAGGAAGTCATGCAGGTGGTCCTGGACGAGCGGGTCCCCGTGGTGACGACGGGCGCTGGCAACCCCGGCGAGTACGTGCCGGCTCTGAAGGAGATCGGCTCGAAGGTCATCCCCGTCGTCGCCTCTGTAGCGCTTGCCAAGCGTCTCGTGCGCGGCGGTGCCGATGCGGTCATCGCAGAGGGCACTGAGTCCGGCGGCCACATCGGTGAGATCACCACCATGGCCCTTGTGCCTCAGGTGGTGGACGCGGTGGATGTGCCCGTCATCGCAGCGGGCGGCATCGGCGACTCCCGTGGCATGGCGGCAGCCTTCGCCCTGGGGGCAAAGGCCATCCAGATGGGCTCCCGCTTCGTCGTGAGCGAGGAGTGCATCGCCCACCCGAACTACAAGGAAATGGTCCTGAAGGCAAAGGATCGCTCCACGGTCGTCACGGGCCGCTCCCTCGGCCACCCCGCCCGCGTCCTCCAGAACAAGCTCTCCCGTAAGTATGAGGAGATGGAGGCAGCCGGTGCTTCGAAGGATGAGCTGGAGCAGCTGGGCGTAGGGTCCCTGCACCGCGCCACCCATGAGGGTGACGTGCAGAACGGCTCCGTCATGATCGGCGAGATCTCGGGCATGCTGGGTGACATCAAGCCCGTCAAGACCATCATTGAAGATATCGTGAACGGCCTGCCGGGCGCAATCGCTGCGGCGGACGAGACGACGAAATAATAGAATACCATCGATAAGAGGAGGTCTTTTGATGAACAAGCTTGCATTTGTATTCCCGGGCCAGGGTGCACAGACCGTCGGCATGGGCAAGGACTTTTATGAGAAGTATGATGTGGCAAAGAAGCTCTTTCATGAGGCGGACGAGGCCCTCGGCTACTCCATCATGAACATGTGCTTCGAAGGCCCCGCAGAAGACCTCAAGCTCACGGCCAACACCCAGCCGGCCATCCTCACCATGAGCGTCATCGCAGGCGCCATCCTGAAGGAGCATGGCGTGGAGCCGGATGTAGCCGGCGGGCACAGCCTCGGCGAATACTCCGCCCTCGTGCAGGCGGGCGTCCTCAAGTTCCAGGATGCGGTCGTCCTCGTCCACAAGCGGGGCCAGTACATGCAGGAGGCCGTGCCTGTAGGAGAGGGCAGCATGGCAGCCATCATCGGCCTCGATGACGACACCATCGTGAAGGCCTGCGCCGAGGCCTCCGACCTGGGAGCTGTCCAGGCGGTCAACTTCAACTGCCCGGGCCAGACGGTCATCGCCGGCACGACGGCAGGCGTGGAGGCAGCCGTCGCTGCCCTGAAGGAAGCAGGCGCGAAGAAGGCAGTCATCCTGCCGGTGTCTGCTCCCTTCCACTCCACCCTCATGAAGCCGGCGGCAGAGAAGCTCGCGGCAGAGCTCGATAAGGTGGAGATCCACGACGCGAAGTTCCCGGTGGTGTCGAACTACACGGGCAAGCTGGAGGAGAAGGCAGACGAAATCAAGAAGAACCTCGTCCTCCAGGCGGATCACCCGGTCAAGTGGATCGACTGCGTCAAGACCATGCAGTCCTTCGGCGCCGACACCTTCGTGGAGGCGGGCCCCGGCAAGACGCTCTGCGGCTTCAACCGCCGCATCGACAAGAGCCTCGTGAGCCAGAATGTGGAAAATGAGGAGAGCCTCCAAAAAACACTTGACTATTTGAAGGAGGTTCGCTAATATGCTTTTAGATGGGAAAGCAGCTCTTGTGACAGGAGCTTCCCGGGGCATAGGTCGGGCTATCGCCGTCCGCCTCGCAGAGGAGGGCGCAAAGGTCGCCATCAACTACGCGGGCAATGACGCCGCAGCAGCTGAGACGAAAGCCCTTGTGGAGGCGGCGGGCAGCGAGGCCATCCTCCTGAAGGCGGATGTGGCCGACAAGGAGGCCTGCGCAAAGCTCATCGAGGACACGGCAGCTGAGTTCGGCTCCATCGACATCCTCGTGAATAACGCGGGCATCACCCGGGACGCACTTCTCCTTCGCATGAAGGATGAGGACTTCGATGCGGTCATCGACACGAACCTTCGGAGCGTCTTCCATTTGACGCGCGCTGCGGCAAAGCTCATGATGAAGAAGCGCAAGGGCCGCATCGTCAACATGAGCTCCATCGTGGGCATCATCGGCAATGCGGGCCAGACGAACTACGCCGCCGCAAAGGCCGGCGTCATCGGCCTGACGAAGTCGGCAGCCAAGGAGCTGGCCTCCCGTGGCATCACGGTGAATGCCGTGGCACCGGGCTTTATCGGCACGGACATGACGGCGGTGCTCCCCGAGAGCGCAAAGGAAGCCCTCCTTTCGGAAATCCCTCTGAAGCGCATGGGCGATCCGAAGGATGTGGCAGAGGCGGTGCTTTTCCTCGCCTCAGACCAGGCAGCATATATCACTGGTCAAGTCCTAAATGTGGACGGCGGCCTCGTGATGTAATAGATAAAACGATATCAAAAGCAGGATATCCGTTGAAGGAGGTGAAACTTCATGGCTACGTTTGATAAGGTACGTGACATCGTCGTCGAGCAGCTCGGCGTTGATGAGGATCAGGTGACGCTCAGCGCGACGTTCATCGATGATCTCGGTGCGGATTCGCTCGACATCGTTGAGCTGATCATGGCCTTCGAGGAGGAGTTCAACATCGAAATCCCCGATGAGGCTGCAGAGAAGATCAAGACTGTTCAGGATGTTGTCGATTATATCGAGAAACATAAGGAAGAGAGCAAATAAGCTTGTCATCAAGAGAGTCCCGTGAAGCGAGCTTCGCGGGATTTTCTTAAAAGGAGCCTTTGCGCGAAGGAGTGCGCAGGGGCGAATTGGAGGAGTAATAGTGAAACTAAGAGAGCTGAAAATTGGCGACAAGGTCGCGCGTATCCCCATTCAGCAGGGTGGTATGGCGATACGGTTGTCAACAGCCCGTCTTGCGGCGGCGGTTGCGGAGGAAGGCGGCATCGGCCTCATCGCAGCATCCTATATGTCGCATGATGAACTGCGCTATGAAATCCGACTGGCAAGATCTTTGACCAAAGGAATCATCGGCATCAACATCATGGTGGCGGCACGGGATTTCGCCGAGGTCGTCAAGACTGCAATCGACGAGGGCATCGACCTCATCGTCGCAGGCGCAGGCTTTTCACGTGATATGTTCGGGTATGGCAAGGAGTCCGGGACGCCCATCGTCCCCATCGTGTCATCCGTAAAACTAGCGAAAATTTCAGAGCGTCTTGGTGCTTCTGCCGTCGTGCTTGAGGGCAAGGAGGCTGGCGGCCATCTGGGTACGGACACGAGCGTCCGGGATCTGGTGGCAGACGTCAGCGCCGCCGTCAAGATTCCCGTCATCGCGGCGGGCGGCGTGCAGAGCGGCCGGGACATCGTTGATATGATAAAGATGGGCGCGGCAGGCGTCCAGATCGGCTCCCGCTTCCTCATGAGCAAGGAGTCGAATATCCCCGATTCCATGCGGGAATACTATTTGAAATCCACCCCGGAGGATGTGGTGGTCATCCACAGTCCTGTGGGGCTCCCGGGGCGTGCGATATGCTCGCCCTTCGCGGCAAAGATCCTGAAGGAGGCGGCACCGCCAAAGAAGTGCATGCACTGCCTGAAGGAGTGCAGCCATTACTTCTGCATCAGCGACCGCCTTCAGATGTCCCAGCAGGGAGATACGGAGAACGGCCTCGTATTCGCCGGCGAGTATCTGCCGCGCATACAGGAAGTGCTTTCCGTCCACGACATCATGAAGCGGCTCGTGCAGGAAGCCGAAGAAGCAAATTGAGAAGCGAATTGAGAGGAGACGTGTGCATTGAGTAATCGCGTTGTTATCACCGGCCTTGGCGTCATCAGCCCGGTCGGCATCGGAAAGGATGCCTTTTGGAACAGCCTCATCGAGGGCAAGAGCGGCATCGGCAAGATCACGCTCTTTGATGCGACGGACTATGCCGCACAGATTGCGGGCGAGGTGAAGGACTTCAACCCGACGGACTACATCGACCGGAAGGAAGCCCGCCACATGGATCGCTATGCCCAGTTCGCTGTGGCAGCGGCAAAGCTCGCCTTCGAGGACTCCGGCATGGACCTCGAGAAGGAGGACAGGGACCGCATCGGCACCTATATCGGCGCAGGCATCGGCGGCATCGACACCATGCACCAGTCCTATGAGAAGCTCTTCTCCAAAGGCCCCTCCCGCATCTCTCCCTTCTTCATCCCCATGATGATCGCAAACCTGGCCGCTGGCCAGGTGGCCATCAACTTCGGCCTCCACGGTCCCTCTGAGTGCGTCGTGACGGCCTGCGCCACGGGCACGAACTGCATCGGCGATGCCTTCCGGCTCATCCAGCAGGGCGAGGCGGACGTGATGGTGGCCGGCGGCACCGAGGCTGCTGTGAGCCCGGCGGCTGTGGCTGGCTTTGCCGCCATGAAGGCCCTGTGCATGGATCACAACGATGACCCGGAGCATGCCTCCCGTCCCTTCGACAAGAATCGCTCAGGCTTCGTCATGGGTGAGGGCGCAGGCCTCGTCATCCTGGAGAGCCTCGAGCATGCAAAGGCCCGCGGCGCCCATATCTATGCGGAAATCGTCGGCTACGGCACGAACTCCGACGCCTACCATGTCACGAGCCCGGCCCCGGACGGGGCCTACCAGGCAAAGTGCATGAAGCTGGCATTGGACGACGCAGGCCTCAAGCCTGGCGACGTGGACTACATCAACGCCCACGGCACCTCCACCCACCTCAACGATGAGGGGGAGACGAAGGCCATCAAGGAGATCTGGGGCGACGCGGCGAAGGATGTCTCCGTGTCCTCCATCAAGTCCATGACGGGCCACCTCCTGGGTGCTGCCGGCGGCGTGGAAGCCATCGCCACGGTGCTGACGGTGGAGAAGGATCTCATGCCTCCCACCATCAACTATGAGACGCCGGACGAGGGCCTGGATCTCGACTATGTGCCGAACAAGGCGCGGGAGAAGAAGGTCCGTGCGGCCATCTCCAACAACTTCGGCTTCGGCGGCCACAATGCCTGCATCGCCTTCAAGAAGTACGAGGGCTGACTATGAAAAAAGGGTTGACGCCAAAGAGGGAGCGGGATCTCCTCGCCCTCTCGGCGGAGCTTGGGGTCGCCTTCCGCGACCTTACGCTTCTCGATCAGGCTCTGACGCATACATCCTATGCCAATGAGCAGAAACGGGAAACCCCTCATAATGAACGCCTCGAGTTCCTCGGGGACGCAGTGCTGGAGCTTGCCTCCAGCACTTATCTTTATGGGGAGTTTCCCACCATGCCCGAGGGAGAGCTCACGAAGACCCGGGCGGGCCTCGTGTGCTCCGAGAGCCTGGCGGCCCTCGCCGAGGAGCTCCATCTGGGGGAATATCTCCTGCTGGGCCACGGCGAGGAGCTGGGGGGCGGCAGGACGCGCCAGACGAACCTCGAGGACGTGTTCGAGGCGGTCATCGGCGCCGTCTATCTGGACCAGGGCTGGGAGATAGCCTGGGACTATGTGCTGCGGGTCATGAAGGACGCCTTCGCCAAAATCGGCCAAGGCCCGGTGCTGAAGGACTACAAGACCATCCTGCAGGAATACGTCTTTGCCCGGGAGCCCCAGGAAATCGCCTATGAGCTCACGGGAGAAACGGGGCCGGATCATGCGAAGACATTTTTCTTCCAGGTGCGCATCGGCGGCAAAGTCTATGGCACGGGAGAGGGCAAGAGCAAGAAGGTGGCGGAGCAGCACGCCGCCCGGATGGCTCTAGAAAGGCTTGGAGGGATTTGAGATGCGATCCATCACGATGCTCGGCACGGGCAATGCCATGGTGACGAAGTGCTACAATACCTGCTTTTTCGTCACCCTTGAGGACGGGAATATCTTCCTGACGGATGCGGGTGGCGGCAATGGGATCCTCCGCCAGCTTTCGGAGACGGATTTTTCCTGGGAGAAATGCCATCACATGTTCGTGACCCACGGCCATACGGATCACGTGCTGGGGGTCATCTGGGTCATCCGCAAGGTGGCCGACCTCATGAACAAGGGGGCGTATGCGGGCGAGTTCCATATCTACGGCCACGATGTGGTATGCGATATGCTGCGGCAGATGACGAAGCTCACGCTGAAGAAGAAGGACTTTGCCCAGCTTGACGCGCGGATCTTCCTCCACGAGGTGAAGGATGGGGAGGTCAGGAGCTTCCTGGGCCACAGCCTCACGGCCTTTGATATCTGCTCCACGAAGGCGAAGCAGTTCGGCTATATGCTGACGTTCCCCGATGGCCTCCGGCTCACCTGCCTTGGAGACGAGCCCTACAATGAGCACGACAGGGCCTATGCGGAGGGTGCGGACTATCTCATGGCGGAGGCTTTCTGCAAGTACGGGGACCGGGATACGTTCCACCCCTACGAGAAGAACCACTCCACCGTCCGGGAGGCCAGCGAGCTGGCAGAAAAGCTCGGCGCGAAGAACCTCATCCTCTACCATACGGAGGACAAGACCATAGCGACCCGCAAAGCAGACTACACGGCAGAGGCGAGGGAGTACTTCCACGGGACTGTCTATGTGCCGGAGGACTTGGAGGTCATTCCCCTCGACTGATATGGGACTACATCCGGTAGGATAGTCCTATACACCTGCTTGAAATTTCACTGGAATTGTAGTAGAATCATTCGGTAATCGATTCGACAGGCGCGGCCGGCAAGACGTGATTCCTCTGGAGTCCCGCGCAGAGTGCAGGGCATTTGCCCTGCTGGCATGGCAAGCAGGTAGGTTATGAATACAATTCTTTTTGTGGTGTTGGTCATTTTGATCATCGCCCTTGCCGCAGCACTTTTCTGGGTGTTCGTCCTGGAAAAGCGCATGGCGGAGCGCAGGCGTCATTTCCTCTGGATTATGGATGCCTCGGATATGTACCTCTTCGAGCACGATATTGCCCATGATGAGCTCTGGTTTTCTCCCCAGTGTGCAAAGCTCATGGATGTGCCGACTCGGGTGCGGAACTTCAAGCAGGTGACGGAGACCACGAAGGACTCGACGCTCAAGCGCGGCCTCTCCGTGGCCAACAAGGTGCTGGCCTGCACAAAGGATTCCTCCCGACTGGAGCTCCTTCGGACGGACGGACGCATGGGCATCTTCGATGTCACCAGCAAGGATTTCCACAATGCGAAGGGCGAGCTCATGAGCCGGGTGGGCATCCTGGTGGATATCACCCGGGATGTCCGGGAGAAGGAGGCACTGGAACGGGAGGCTGAGCGGGATGACCTGACGGGCATCTACAATGAGGGCACGACCCGCTTCCTCATCGAGCGCTCCATCCGGGAGCAGCAGCCCCTCCAGACAGGCGCCTATGTGCTCCTCGACATCGACCAGTTCGATGAGATCCAGAAGAGCCACGGCAAGGAGGCGGGGGAGCGGGCGCTGAAGGCGCTCTCCAACAACCTCCACTTCGCCATCCGGGATGGTGACATCCTAGGCCGCCTCAGCGGCAATGTGTTCTGCCTCTATCTCCCCTCCACCGTCAGCTACGACACGCTCTACAACTTCTGCGAGCGCATGAACCGGGTGGCGGAGAGCACCATGACGAGCCAGAACATCGGCTTCGACGCCACCATCAGCGTGGGCGGCGTCATGATCCGAGAGGGCGATGACTACGCCTCTGTGGCGGAGCGTGCAAGAAAGACCCTCGCTGCCGCCAAGAACCAGGGAAAGAACACCTGCTGCGTGGCAGACTGAATACACGCAACAAAAAAGAAGCCTTGCGGCTTCTTTTTTTTGTTGCTTGATTCGAGGCTTACTTGTTGGCCTTGCGGAAGGCTTCCATGAAGTCCGTGAGGGCGACGACACCCTCGTAGGGCATGGCGTTGTAGATGGAGGCACGCATGCCGCCGACGCTGCGGTGGCCCTTGACGCCCGAGAGCCCCTTCTCCTTTGCCTCGGCGACGAACTTCTTCTCCAGCTCCTCGCTGGGGAGGCGGAAGGTGACGTTCATGAAGGAGCGGCTGTCCTTTTCCGCATGGCCACGGTAGAAGCCGTCGGAGGCGTCGATGACCCCGTAGAGGAGATCCGCCTTCTTCTTGTTGCGCCGTGCCATCTCCTCAAGGCCGCCCTGCTGGCGGATCCAGGCAGCAGTCTTGCCCACCATGTAGATGCAGAAGGCAGGAGGCGTGTTGTAGAGAGAATCCTTCTTGTAGAAGGTGCTGTACTTCAGCATCGTCGGGAGCTCCGCCGGACTGTTTTCAAGAATGGACTTCTTTGCCACCACCAGTACGACACCGGCAGGGCCCAGGTTCTTCTGGACGCCCGCATAGATGAAGTCAAACTTTGAAAAGTCTATGGGGCGGGAGAGCATGTCGGAGCTCATGTCCGCGAAGAGAGGCACGCCCTTCGTCTCCGGGATGTAGTGGAACTCCGTGCCATAGATGGTATTATTGTAGCAAACGTGGAGATAGGAGGCATTTGCCGGAATCTTGAGCTCGCTCTGGGTCGGTACGTGCTTGTAGCCGCCCTCCTTGCTGGAGGCGGCGATGGTGCCGACGCCCAAGTGCTCAGCCTCGTTGTAGGCCTTCTCAGCGAAGCTGCCGGAGAGGACGTAGGCGCCCGGATGCTCCTTCGTGGCGTAGTTCATGGGGATCATGGCGAACTGCTGGCTGGCACCGCCTTGGGTGAAGAGCACCTCGTAGTCGTCGCCGAGACCCATGAGGGCCTTCACATCCGCCTTTGCCTTCTGGTGGACAGCATCGTACTCCGGGGCGCGATGGCTGATCTCGAGGATGGACATGCCGCTACCCGCAAAGTTCAGGAACTCTGCCTGGGCCTCCTTGAGCACGTCAAGCGGGAGTGTCGCAGGACCGGGGTTGAAATTGTAGACACGGTTTGCTTCCATGAAATGACCTCCTAATAGAGTACAACTGCAAGCCAGAGAGCTCTGCCCCGCCACAGGGGCGTGGGTGCTTCCCTCATGGGCTGTATGTTATATTTTACTGCTTGAAATGAAGAAAAGCAAGGCGAAATGTGGAAAAATGTTTTTGCTGGGAATACACTTGACGGTGGTGCATGGAACGTATATAATGCATAGTAGTTTTTATGGCGCAATTTCGCGCCATTCCTTGTAATGAAAATATAGGGGGAGCTTGCATGATGAAGGTACTGGCAGCGGACGGCATTTCGCCGAAGGGCATTTCGCTCTTGGAGAAGGACTATGAGGTCGATGTAAAGGACAAGATTTCGGCAGAGGAGCTCCTCGCCACCATCGGCGAGTACGATGCGCTTCTCGTGCGCTCCGCCTCGAAGGTCACGGCAGAGGTCATCGGCCGGGCGAAGAAGCTGAAGATCATCGGCCGCGCCGGCGTGGGTGTCGATAACATCGACATCCCCGCCGCCACGGCGAAGGGCATCATCGTCATCAACTCCCCGGGGGGCAATACCATCGCGGCCACGGAGCACACCATGGCCATGATGCTCGCCCTCGCCCGCAACATCCCCATCGCCAACGAGACCATGCAGAAGGGCGAGTGGAACCGCAAGAAGTACGTGGGCGTGGAGCTCCGGGGGAAGACCCTCGGCGTCATCGGCATGGGTCGCATCGGCTCCGGCGTGGCAAAGCGGGCCATGGCCTTTGAGATGGATGTCATCGCCTACGATCCCTATATCAATGAGGAGCGGGCAAAGGCCCTGGGCGTGACGGTGGGAACCCTCGATGATGTCATCGAGAAGAGCGACTTCATCACGGTCCACATGCCCCTGACGAAGGAAACGAAGGGCATGATCGGCGCCGACGAGATGAAGCGCATGAAGAAGGGCGTCCGCCTCGTGAACTGCGCCCGCGGCGGCATCATCGAGGAGGAGGCCCTGGCAGAGGCCGTGAAGAGCGGCCAGGTGGCAGGCGCCGCCATCGACGTGTTCACGTCGGAGCCGGTGGGCCTCGACCACCCGCTGGTGGGCGTGCCGGGCATCATCCTGACGCCGCATCTCGGCGCCTCCACGGTGGAGGCCCAGATCGGCGTCTCCGTGGACGTGGCGGAGGGCGTGAAGGCGGCCCTCTCCGGCGAGCCTGTCATGACGGCTGTCAACATGGCCCCCGTCTCCCGGGAGGTCATGCGGGTGGTGTCCCCGTATCTCAAGCTGGCTGAGCGTCTCGGCGGCATGGTGGTGGGCCTCGCCGAGGGCCCCATCTCCTCCGTGGAGGTCACCTACAAGGGCGAGATCACGGATGTGTCCACGGGACTTCTCACCACGGCTGTCACGAAGGGCCTGCTGAATCCCGTCATGGAGAGCGAGGTCAACTACGTCAATGCGCCGTCTCTCGCGAAGGAGCGGGGCATCGAGGTCTCCGAGCGGAAGGTCAAGGAGTCGAAGCACTTCGAGAGCCTCATCCAGGTTCGCGTGGAGGCTGGCGGCAAGGAGCTCTCCGTGGCCGGCACCCTCTTCGGCACGGAGGCCCGCATCGTCCGCATCAATAAGTTCCGCGTGGATGTGGACCCCCATGCCCGCATTCTCGTCTGCCCCCACATCAACCGCCCGGGTATCATCGGCCGCATCGGCACGCTCCTCGGCGGCAAGGGCATCAACATTTCCGGCATGGAGGTGGGCAAGCTCGACATCGAGGGTATGAACCTCATGGTGCTGACGGTGGATAATGACATCGACGAGGCGACCCTCGGCGAGGTCAAGAAGGTGGACGGCATCAAGGACGCGAAGCTCGTTGACTTTGAGCATATCTGATTTTCGGACATAGAAAACAGGCTATGCAATGCAGAGGCATTGCATAGCCTGTTTTTTCATGTCAGTTGTTACGACCAGCAGCAAGACTCCCTCCGTCACGCCTTTGGCGTGCCACCTCCCTCTAGAGGGAGGCAAGCAAGTCTCACAGGCTTTGCAATGGATTGTTGCATTCCATGTGCCCGTCAGGGGAAATCTTTGCGTTTGCAGCATATAGAGCCGTATCAATCTATTGCCAAGCTGGTGAGTTTAGCCTCGTCCCCCTCTAGAGGGGGATGGCCCGATAGGGTCAGGGGGAGTCTGCGAGAAAGCTGTATGGCGGCTGGCGGACGGGCTATACTCGTAGCTTGCCTTTAGCTGTAACTATCCGTGTGCATGTATTCCCGGTCGATGACCTGGCCGTTTTGAGACCAGATGCGATAGAGCGTGGGCTTCTTCCGGGAGCCCTCTGTCACGAGGGCGACGGTCTTTCCGGCAAGGTCCGCCCGGGTGCCCAGGACGGAGATGGTGAGCCTCGTCCCGGTCTCCGAGGCTACGATGTAGACGGGATGGGGCAGGGGGTTTTGAAAGACGAAGTCGAGAAGCCCGTCCGCGACCGTGGCGTCCCTGCCGGCCGGCACGTAGCTGGAGGGGAGGGAGTGGTTGCTGCGGACTGTGGGGGTGAGGCCCGCCAGCAGCACCGCATTGTACAGAGTGGTGCTGACCTGGCAGACACCGCCCCCCACGTCGACGGCGGGCTCCCCATTGATGATGACGCCGGCATTTTGATAGCCCGCGTCCCGGGTGCGCTTTCCCACCGTGTCATTAAAGGAGAGGGTCGCCTGGCTACGGATGAGGGCTCCCTGGAGCTTCGAGGCAGCCAGGACGATGTTATCCCCCCGGGCCCCGGGGAGGAAGGTGGTGGTATAGGAGCCCAGCACCGTGTCGATGGCGGCGATATCCGAGTCCTTCACGAAGGGCTCCGTCACGGCGGGAGTCAGAGTCTCCTGGGCTGTGAGCTTCAGGGCCAGGAGCTTCCCGTCGAGGGAGTCCTTCACGGGGGCTGTGTCGAGGACGAGCCCCGTGACCTGCTTCTGCTTCTGGATGGTTCCCTTTTTCGTGAGGATGATGGAGGCATTGACCGGGTCCCGGTCGATGCTTTCCTTTATATTTTGAAGCTTCTCGTCCAAGAGAGCGCTGTCGTAGGTGCCGTCGAGCTCCACGGTACGACCGAATATGGCGCAGCGCATCTGCTCCAGGAGATTTTCCACCGGCGTGCCGGAGCGGCCGATGGCGTAGGCCTTGTCTGCCGCCTCCTTTGTCTTTGCCGTGAGCTTGATATCCTCCGGCTTTATGGTCCAGGTCTTGTCCTGGTAGGTGAGCTGGACGGCGGGGCGGGAGAGGCGGTTCTTTGCCACGCTGTCGAAGTAGCGCTTGGCATTTTCCGGCGTCTTGCCGGCGAGGCTCGTCCCCTCGGACTGCACCCCCATGATGACGCGGCCGTTGTTCATGGTGGTGACGGATACAGCCCCCACGGCGAAGCAGGCAGCGGCAGTAAATGTCGTAAAGATTGCGGCGACTTTCACCAAAGTGGAAGTTTTCAACGTATCCCTGCTTTCCCTAGCGTCGATTCAGTGTTGCCTTATAGGCACGATATCTTCATTATAACGCAGGATTTTCGATTTTTCTACAGGAAGAATTTACTAATCCCAGGGCAAAAAGACAGGAGATTTTACAAGCATCAAAGCCTTCCCCGGAAAAAATTTGAAAAGCTGAAAAGGATTTTAGACTTTTCTTGGCGAATATACTAGAAATCGTATGCGGAGAATAACAAAACAGTATAGAATATATTTTTGCAGGAATATGCATTGTGGTGCGATGCGGAGGTTGTTATGGAAATCAAGGATATGCGGGCCTTTTATGCCATCGTGGAGGAGGGGAATATCAGCCATGCGGCGCAGCGGCTTGATATCGCTCAGCCTGCCCTCTCCCGCCAGATGAAGCGGCTGGAGGAGTCTCTGGGCGTCCAGCTCTTCGAGCGGGGGAGCCGGCGCATTCGTCTGACGGAGGCGGGGCGCGTGCTCTACCAGCGCATCGAGCATATCCTCGGCATGGTGGACGGCACAGTGCGGGAGATCACGGACATCGGCACCGGGGTCGCCGGTACCATACGCCTCGGCACCATCACCACCTCCGGGGCCATGCTGCTGCCGGAGCTCATCACCGCCTTTCGGAAGCGCTACCCCAGCGTCACCTACCAGATCTGGGAGGGGGAGGGGGCCCGCATCCTGGAGCTCCTCGACAACCGTGTGATCGAAATCGGCATCACCCGCACCCAGGTGGACTCGAAGATGTATGAGTCCATCGTGCTGCCCAATGAGCCCCTCGTGGTCATCATGAACCGGGAGCAGGAGCTGGGGAAGGAAAAGGAGACGGTGGAGCTTTCGGAGCTCATGGATGCCCCCATGATCGTGCCCCTCCGGTGGCAGAGCCTCTTTGTTCAGAACTGCCGCAAGGCGGGCTTCGCGCCCAATATCGTCTGTGTCAGCGACAGCATCGTGCAGGATCTTCTTCTCGCCAAGATGGGGGTGGGCTATGCGCTGCTCCCCATTTCATCCCGGACGCTCCTGACGGATGGCAATCTCCTCTACAAGAAGCTCATCGAGCCGGAGATGAGCACCCACACGGTCATCGCCTGGCTGCGGGGCGGGACGCTCTCCACGGCCAGCACCCATCTCATCGATATGTTTCGGGAGCTGTATCGCAGCTAGGAAGCGAGACAGACAACAAATATTCTTACATGACGATTATTTTTTACGAAACACCATTATATTTTAATCATGATATTATAGGATAGTCCCTAGGATTTTACGAGAAGATTTTGCCTTTTCCCTGAGCATTTGCTTTAGGGGGGCCTGGCAGCAGGAATCCGCCGCCGGCAGGGGACATGCTTCTTGGGAACGGATTCAAAAGCTATGAAGAATTTCTGGGAGGTTCGTATGGGTAATCCACTTCGTGTATTTATTGTAGAGGATGAGCGCCGCATCGCGCGCTTCCTTCAGATCGAGCTGGAGCATGAGGGCTTTGAGACGGAGATCGAGATGAATGGAGCCAGGGCTCTGGAGCGTCTCATGCAGGAAAACTACGACATCGTGCTCCTCGATGTGATGCTGCCGGATATGGATGGCTTCGACATCTGCAAGCGGGTGCGGGAGGTCTCGGACATCCCCATCATCATGCTGACGGCAAAGGATGAGATCGAGGACAAGGTCAAGGGCCTCGACGCAGGAGCCGATGACTACATGACGAAGCCCTTCGCCATGGAGGAGCTCCTCGCCCGCATAAGGAACGCCATGCGCAAGCATACGACGGTGGATCGGGTCCCCATCGATGAGAAGCTCCAGGTCCGGAATCTCATCATGTACCCCGCCCGCTATGAGGTCATGGTGGGCCAGGAGAGCGTCCACCTCACCCGCAAGGAGTTCTCGCTCCTCGAGTATCTCCTCCGGAACAAGCGCCGGGTGCTCACCCGCGACCAGATCCTCCAGCAGGTCTGGGGCTACGACTACAGCGGCGATACGAACGTGGTGGATGTCTATATCCGCTATCTCCGCGCGAAGATCGACGAGCGCTTCGATGAGAAATTCATCTACACGGTCCGCGGCGTAGGCTATGTCATCAGGGAGTAAGCTCGTCCGTCAGCTGCGGATTCTATTGAAGCGCAAGCTGCGATGGGTCCGCCACCCCAGCATCTCCATGAAGATCACGGGTCTCTATGCGGCGATACTCCTTGTGCTGCTGCTGCTGTCGAGTATGGTGATTGCCGTGGGCATCTACGTGTCCTTTTACCACGAGGCGGAGATGGCGATCCTCGTGAGCAAGGAGCGTTTGACGGAGGCGATGGAGGACGGGGATGCCAGTGACTTTGCCTCCGCCTTCTCCGACGAAGTCCCAGGGCTTCCCGGCGTCATCGTGCGGGTGGTCGATGAAGGGGGAAATCTTCTCTACGACAATGACAAGCGCTTCCCGAGCATCGAGAAAATGGAGAGCCACGAGCTCCCACGGACGCCCTTCTGGGGCAATCCGGAGATGCGGGTCGTGGATCTCGGCCGCCTCACACTCTATCACGATGTGATGCCCATCCAGTATGAGGGCATGACCTTCTATGTTCACTTCTTCCGGGCGATTACGGGGGAAAAGGATTTCATCGACCATCTTCGCTGGGTCATCCTCCTCATGATGGGGGCGTTCTTCTTCATCGCGCTGGCCTCCGGCT
>CAMCRT010000041.1 GCA_945877355.1 uncultured Mitsuokella sp.
CGAAGAAGTAGATGGCCGTGAAGCAGAGGCCGACGGCGATCTGGATGATGTAGGTGCCATAGTGGTAGGCAAAGAGCGGGATCCAGTTCTGCACGAAGCAGTCGATGAGCCCGCCGCCGAAGTTGCCGGAGAGGCCGAAGAAGTAGAGGGTCGCCGACAGCGTCGCCGCCAGGAGCGCATGGACGAGATAGAGGAACGGTGCGACGAAGAGGAAGGTGAACTCCAGCGGCTCCGTGATGCCCGTGAGCACCGCCGTGATGGTGGCAGGGATGAGGAGCGTTGCGACCTTCTTGCGGCGCTCCGGCTTTGCGCAGTAGTACATGGCAAGCGCTGCGCCCGGGAGGCCGAAGACCTTTGCGCTGCCGTGGAGGGCAAAGCCGCCCTGGGGGAAGAGCTCCGCCAGCGTCTTGCCGGAGACGGCGAAGTCATTGATGTGCTGGAGCCAGTAGGCCTGGATGCCATCGGGGACGACGGCCGGACCATAGATGAAGGGGAGATAGATGAAGTGATGGAGACCGGCCGGCAGGAGGATGCGCTCTGCAAAGGTGTAGCACCACACGCCCACGACGCCGCTGGCCTTCAGGAAGAACTGGAACTGCTCGATGACGTGCTGCACCATCGGCCAGAAGATGCAGAAGAGGAGTGCCATCGGCAGCATGACGGCGAAGCCGACCATGACGACGAACGCCGGGCCCTTGAAGGTGCCGAGCCAGTCGGGGATCTGCGTATCGTAGAAGCGATTGTGCAGGAAAGCCGTGACACAGGCGATGAAGATGGCGCCGAGCATGCCCATGTCGAGGGTCTTGATGTTGGCGATCATCGCGAGGCCCGTGCCGGGGCCGGCGTTCTGGCTGTAGTCCACGCCGAAGGCTGCGCCGTTCAGCGTCAGGATGCCAGAGATGAAATAGTTGAAAACGATGTAGATGACGAAGGATTCCATCGCGCAGCGCGCGGGCTCTTTCTTCGCAAAGCCGATGGGAACGGCGATGGCGAAGAGAATCGGCATCTGGTTGAAGACGGTCCAGGCGCCCTGCTCGACGACAAACCAGAAGTCATACCAGAGCGTCCCCTTCTCGGCTATGGAGCCGAGGAGAAGCGTGTTCTTGCAAATGATGGAAATCGCGACGGTGAGACCGAAGAACGCGAACAGGATGACAGGCGTGTACATGGCGCCGCCAAACCGCTGCAACTCTTGCATGACGCGGTCTTTGCTAAGTGACATCTGCATTCCCTCCTAAAAAATCATTTCCGCAGCGGCCCATGCCCCTGCTTTTTCCTTGTGTCCATCATAGCGAAAAAAAAGACGCGGTGCAATACTTTCGCCGCGTCTTGTGCCGCCGCCCGACCTGCGGACGGTGGTACATTGTATGAAATTTGGTACAAGTGCAAAGCAGCCTCTTGCTTTTCCGTATTCTCTCCCAATATCGCCTGCTCTGGCCCACGCCATGCTTTGGACAAAAGCGGATTCCATGCGCTGCGAGGACGAAGAGACTGGAAGACCTATCGGATCCCCTCTTACTTCAGCAGCGGCTCGTCCCTGTGGTGGCGGGGGTGCTCCGAGACGATCTTTATGGCCTTTGCGATCTGCTGGATGACCTCCACGAGGTACTGGAGCTCCATGTCGTTGACCCGCACGAAGATATCCCCCTGATGGGAGGAGATGTAGCGAGGCGGCAGGTTGTTCAGGGCCAGCGTCGCGATGTCCTTGCGGCACTCGTCGCATTTGCAGGCCTTCGGGAACTTGGCGAGGATTGCGTCGAGATTCCGCATGACCACGTCTTCCATATAGTTCTTGAGATGCATGTCTTCCATTTCATTTTCCTCCATCCGGCTTTTCTCCGCCGCTTTTCTCAAAATATCCTCGCGGGTCTCCGCAAAAGCAGATTACTCGTGGTCCTTTACAAAGGTCTCATGGAGCGCACCGAACTTCGCTCCCTTGAGGGCGATGCGCCAGAACCGCTTCATGCTGTAGCCGCAGTCGAAGGCGTCCCGCATGAAGTGGACACCCTCCATGGCCTCCCGGCGGAAAAGCGCCGCCGCCGGGCTCTGGGCAAGCGTCGTGCCGGCCTTCGTCAGGGCCTCCAGCACCGCGTCCCCGTCGCCGGTTGCGTAGCGATCCCCCGGCTGGAATACGAAGGGCGACGCGCCCTCGCTCTCCGCCGTCTCTTCCTCGCCGACGACGAAGGCGAAGCTCTCCTTTGCTGCGAGCAGCGTCCCCATGACCCGCAGCTTGTCGGAGCGCAGGATCTTCCCAGGCGGCACCCACTGGACGTATTTGCCGTGGACGCTCTTTTCCACCTCCGTGAAGAGGGACTCGATGTGGTCGTCGAGGATCAGGGCGATCTCGATGCTCTCCTCCTGGGTGGACAGGAACATCTGGAGCTCCTCCAGGCTCTCCTGGGGCTCGGAGAAGACGATGTACTCCTTCCGGGGGTACGCTAGCCGCAGGGCGCTCTGGAAGGAATGGACGAAGCCATTCATATCCCCGTCGAAGGGCAGGATGATGGAGACCAGCTCCCGCTTGGCCAGGAAGCCCTCCTCGGCGGCCCGCTGGGCGTACTTCTCCGCCAGGGCGTAGGCCTCCCCCTCCGCCTCCCGTATGGTGAGCTTCCCATAGAGGGGCTCCCTCGCCACCGCCTCCTTCGGCACCAGGACCCGCACCCCCTCCTTGATATGGGGGAAGGGCATGTCGCCCCCCGTCTTGATGGAGCGGAAGAGCACATCGTAGGCATGGGCGCCGCCGGCGTAGACGGAGTTCTTCGCCACATGGGAGAGCCAGAGGCCTGCCACCTTCCTCTGCATCTGCTGCAGGCTCCTCCAGGGGAAGCGGGTGACGTAGAGGCCGTAGAGGGGCTCCGGCACGATGCGGCGTCCCTCCCCCACCAGGGCATGGTAGGCATCGTCCGACAGGCGGAGCTTCGTCTTTTCCCAGGCCGTGCGGCCCACGATGACCTTTGTCTGGGCCTCCGGGTCCTTCGCCCGGGTAAAGGTCCCGGCGAAGTAGAAGACCCCCATTTCCGGCGGATTTTCCACGTCCGCCGTGAAGCGCATGAGGCTGTAGACCTGATCCGGCTGGAGGGAGGCGAGGGCGCGGCGCATCTCCTCATGGCTCGCGCCCAAGAGAAACCCATCGGGCTCCAGCGGCAGCACCATATCCGCTCCGTCCAGGAACGCCCGATGCATGAGCTTCGTCAAAATGGACGACTTCCCCTCGTCCTCCTCCCAGGTATGGAAGAGCCGGACAGGGAGGCCCTCCTGGACGAGGGCCGTGATGACCTCATTCGTCCCGTCGTGGCTGCCGGTATCCGTGATGTAGAGCCTATCCACGAAGCCTAGGGTGTGGCGCACGAAGCTCTCCACCACATCGGCTTCCTCCCGGATGACTGAAATTGCAATAATCATAGAATCCTCATCCCTCCAGGCGCCTCAAAGCTTTTCAAGATACGCCCGCATTTCCTCTTCTTCATAAAAAATCCTCTGGGCCACAGAGAGCACCCGGGGAGCGGGCTCGTGGACAAGTCCAGCCCCGAGGGCGATGTCGGCGGCGGTCATGGCCTCCACATCGTTGTCCCCGTCTCCCACGAAGACCACCCGATGGCCCTCCGCCTGGTAGTGGCGGACGACGGCTCTCTTGTCGAGAATCCGGCGGATTCCCACGACACGATTCCCCTCGGTGCGGGCCTCTGAGGTATAGGCCCGGCAGCCGATGCGTCGAAGGAGCCGCCCCGCCCACACGTCGAGATTCCCCGTGACGATGGCCGCGTCTCCCGGATGCTCCCGCAGGAAGGCCACGAGGCGCTCATGGAGGGGCACCGCCTCCAGGAGCGCGGCAATCTCCTCCAGGGGAAAGGCGCCGAGGGCCATGACCCGGGCCGTGAGCGATACCTCAAAGGGCACAGCCCCCCGGACAGTCTCCTCCGTCAGGGCGCGGATCTCCTCCGTCAGGCCGAAGCGGGCCGCGATGAGGGGGAGCGTCTCCTCCCGGGTAATGGTGCCATCCAGGTCAAAGAGAAACTTCGTCTTCAAGCCGTGCCCTCACATCCTGCCATCCATTCCAAACAACAGCAAGCTATCGAGCCTGCCGGAAAACATCGCCGCACTCTCATCCCATAGCCACTGCTGCAGCGGACTCCCTGCCGCTCAGCCAGAGATCCCGGGCCGAAGCTCAGAGGCCCTTTGCTGCGCGGATCTCATCCAGCACTGCAAAGTCCGCAAAGCGCATGCGGGCGGCGAAGGCCTCCGCCTTCTCGATCTCCCCGAGGGCGATGGCATTGTAGACGGCGTTCTTCAGCGTCGCCTCGTCCTCTGCGTCCAGGGTGAGAGCTGCACTCAGATACTCCTCCGCCGTCCTGCAGTCGTCCGCGAGATAGGCGGCTCCCGCAAAGGCATTGAGGATGCGCAGCTTCTCGGCCCGAGGGATGCCCTTGCCCCGGACGGAGGCGATGACATCGGCAGTGTTCGAGGCATCCACCTGGACCGCTGCCTTTGCTGCAGGTGCAGGTACGACGGGCTCTGCTGGAGCAACCTTTGCCGCAGGGGCCTGCGGTGCCGGTGCGGCCGCTGGCTTTTCGGTCGGCACTTCTGCGGACTTTGCAGCCGGTGTCGGCATCTCCGCCCTTGTGGGAGCCTCGGGGGCTGCATTTGCCTTGGTTTGGCTCTCAGCCTGGACCCCAGCTGCCTTGCCACTGACCTTCTCCTTCAGCCGACGCAGAAGATCCTTTACATCACTCTTGGCATTTTCCTCCGCCTGATGGACCGACTCCGCCACATCCTTTGCGGGCTGGGGGAGCGTGTCGAGGGCGGAGAGATTCGGGAACTTCGTGAGGAAGGCCTTCTCCCCGTAGCGGAGCCAGAGCTTCTTCGCCGCCTCCTGCTGGACCTCGGAGAGGGTCGCTAGGCCATCGGCCAGCAGGAGATTCAGGATGGCCATGCCGTCCTCCGCTCGGTTCTTCATCATGCAGATGCGGGCCAGGAGTAGCCGGGCCTCCACATGGGCGGGGGCGAAGGTCAGGGTGTTCGTGATCCACTGGGCCGCCCGATCGTAGTCGCCGATCTCAAAGTAGCTCTTGGCCCCCATGAAGATATGCTCTGGGCTCAGATTCTTCGTCTTGTCCACGAGCTCCGCCAGGATCTCCAGTGCCTTGCTGTATTTCTTTTCCCCATAGGCGCCCTCGAGACGCTCCTCTATGGCCTGCACCTCTGGATCCTTTTCCTCTAGCTTTCTATCCATACTCTCTTTCCTGCCTATTTCCCGATTTGCTGCCTTCTGCGCCTGCCTGCGCTTCATTCGCTTGCTTGCCTTCCCCATGGAAACGCCACCCTTTCTATATAGTCCAATGCTTTGTTATTCGCCACAGTGGGGCTATTTTCCTTTTTTTCCTGCACGCTCAGTAATTTTCTTATAAAATGCCTCGAGCTCTGCCCGGTACCTCGCCCCATCCATCAGGGGCGAGGCCTCCAGACGGGCGCGGAGATTTTGCCGGAGCTCCCGCCTGAGAGCTGCATTCCCCGCCAAGGCCAGAGCCTTTCGCGCATACGCCTCCCCATCCTGGCAGGCGCAGGCCTCCGCAAGACCCGCTGCCGAGAGCATGGAGAGGCCGAAGCGGCTGTGATGGTGCGCCCCGTAGCGGGAAACTACCGGCACCCCCATGTAGAGGGCGTCGGCCGTGGTGCCGCCGCCGGGATAGGGCCAGGTGTCGAGGGCGATGTCGATATCGTCGTAAGCCGCGAGATAGTCCGCCTGGTAGCCGGCAAAGGCCACCCGCGAAAGCGGGATGCCCGCCGCCTCGAGACGGGCCTTCTCCCGGGCGAGCCGCTCCTCGTCCCCGTAGGCCGCCGCCTGGAGATAGAGCCGCGATGTGGGAAGCGCCGCGAGGATCTCCTGCCACAGGGCGAGGAGCTCCTCCGTGAGCTTGTCGGCATTTCCCAGGCAGCCGAAGGTCACGAAGCCATTTCGCTCGCTGGGGAGCTCCAGATTTACGGGGCGGGTCAGGAGCGGACTGTAGCAGAGGTGGCTCGTGAGACGCAGGAGCCGCTCCGTAAAGAACGATTCCTCCCCCACGGGCGCTGTCGTACTATCCACAAGGAAGTAGTCCACCGCCGGAAGGCCCGTGGTGTCGAAGTAGCCGATGCCCGAGAGCTGCACGGGCGCCGGGCGATAGGCCAGCACGGGAAGCGCGCTGTCCCCCGTATGGCCCGAGAGATCCACGAGGATGTCGATCTCGTCCGCCCGGATTTTCTTCGCCTGCTCCAGAGGCGTCTTTCCCCAGAGGTCAAAGAAGGCATCGGCGGCAGCGGCGAAGCGCCCCGTCACATCGTCCGGCTCCCCCGTGTAGTAGCCGATGGCGTAGGAGGAATCGTCCCCCCGCCCCTCGAAAAAGGCCAGGGCGAAGGCCGCCACCACATGGCGGCGGAAGTCCGGGGAGATGATGCCTACGCGAAGCCTGTCGTGACCGTATCCTCCGGCAGGAGCAAGGGCAGGAAGATTCTCAAAAAGCGCCCCATAGCCCTTCGCCGCCGCCAGGAGCTTCTCTGCGTCCTGCTCGTAGTAGTGGAGGGACAGGAGATAGTTGCTGTACTCCTGGGCAAGACCCGTATCGAGGCTCTTGCACTTGCAGGAGGCAAGGTACTCCTCCGCCGCCCCCCGGTGATCCCCCAGCCGCTTGTGGCAGGTGGCAAGGGCGCTGTGGATGGCCCCCACCTGCCATTTTGCCAGCTTCCCATCGTCCAAGGCTTCCAGAAGAAGCGGCTGGGCCTCCTGCCATTTGCCTCGGAGCATGGCCACCTGGGCGTAGAGGTATGTGCGCCAGCCGGAGGGCGCGAGGCCGGAGATGACGATTTCTGCCCCCTCCGCATCGCCCCCATCGATATAGCGCTCCGCAAACTCCGTGCGCCACTCGTCATTATGGGGGTCCCCCGCGAGGATCCGGTCCGCCGCCGCCAGGGCCTGCCGATTGTCGCCAGCAGCAAGAAAGCCATCGTATTTTTTCTTGAGGGCCCGCATCTCCTCGTAGGAGGGCGGCCTTTGCTCCGAAAGATACTTCTCCCAGATAGAGGCGTAGGCCTCCGAGAGCTCCCGGCCGTAGGCCGCCGCATCGAGAAGCGGCGTCTTTCTCATCATGGTCCGCAGGTTCTCATGGAGGAGCGTCAGCGTGTCCACGTCATTTGCGAGGGCCACGGCCCGGTCGATATACGCCTCGATGGAGGGGGCACAGAGCTCCCCGATGCCCGCGTTCGTCAGGAGGCTCAGGGGGAAGCGGCCGCCATGGCTCGCCCCCGTCAGGGCCACCACTGGGATGCCCATGTAGAGGGCATCAGCTGTCGTGCCGCCGCCGGGATACGGGAAGGTATCAAGGGCGATGTCCACCTCCCCATAGCGTCCCAGATAGTCCTGGCTGATGCTCTCCGTATCCACGCGGGCGAGGTCGATGCCCGCCTGCTGGAGCTTCTCCCGGGCAAAGGACGTTCCCTCCTCCCCCTCGAAAATGGCGCACTTCAGGAAGAGCCTGCTGCCAGGCACCCGCGCGAGGATTTTCCCCCAGGCCGCCAGCACCTCATCGGAGAGCTTCGAGAAATTATTGAAGCTGCCGAAGGTGATATAGCCCTTGCGCTTCACCGCCGGCTCGAGGGCAGGCGGCACCTCCCTATAGGGGATATAGCAGAAATGGCTGTGGGGGAGCCGCAGGAGCTTCTCCGTGAAGGCCTCCTGCTCCTCCTGCCTGTCCATGATGACATCCCCCAGGAAATAATCCACAGCAGGAAGCCCCGTAGAGGCAAAGTAGCCGATTCCCGAGATCTGGACGGGGGCAGGCTTGTAGGCCAGGACAGGGAGCCTCGTCTCCGAGGTGTGCCCGGCTAGCTCCACGAGGATATCCACCCCGTCCTCATAGATGAGGCGGGCGATATCCGCGTCCGGCTTTCCCGCCACATTCCGCCAGCAGGCGACGCGGGAGGCGAGGAAGGCGCTGTAGGCGTCCTCGGATCCCGTCTGGTAGGCATAGACCTCGAACCGATCGTCGAGCCCCAGCAGCATCTGGGCCGCGAAGCAGAAGACCACGTGACGGCGAAGATCCGGCGAGAGATAGCCCACGCGGATTTTCCGACCAGGACGACGATATCTGGGGAGGAAGGGGATGATGTCCTGCCAGAACGCCCCGTAGACGGCAGCCGCCTCCCGCTCCTCGGCGGGGCTCTCCGGCGGAAGAAGATGACGGGCGAAGAGCGCATTGCCATACTCTGCGGCGGCGAGATCCCTGTCCCCTAGCTCATAGGCGGCCTCCGAGGAGGCCAGGTAGCCGGCCACTGCTTTCTCGCCCAGTCCCAGCGTTCGCGATACGTAGGCATAGAGATTTGTGACCTTCTCCCGATAGACAGGGATGAGCTCCTCCTGCAGGAGGGAGCGCGCTTCTTTATAGGCAGTGACATAGCGAAGCGACTGCAGGGCGACCCGGGCTGCGAGGAAGCGAGTGTATACAGAGTCGGGGGCCAGTTCCCGAAGCTTTTCCATTGCCTCTGCCGCCCGCTCCACTTTTCCCAGCTCGATATAGCAGCTCACGAGGAGCCCCAGCCCCTCCGTCGGTGCTATAGGGAGGAAGGACAGGATTTCCTTCTCTGCTCGCCCATAGTCCTGGGCCCCCATGGCATCGTATATGCGCTGGCGCATAGCATCCAGCTTCCGGGGCTCTATCCGTGCCTCCTCTGGCGTGACGGCATCCTTCGTGAGGGCGGCAAGCCGGGCCTTGATCTCCGGCACATGGCTTCCGATGGAGCGGGAGGCATAGACCGCCTTCCTCCGCGCTCCCTCCCGCTCCTCGGCGGCGAGGCTTTCCCGGAGCCAGTCCCGCTCCTCCCCGTAGGCCCCCCGCCGCCTCGCCCAGTAGGCCCTGAGATAGGGGATGACTGGCGCCCCAGGGAAAAGCTCCTCCACCTGGGAGAAGGCGGCGGAAATCGTCTCCTCCCCCGCGTCGATATTCACGAGGGACTGGAGCCAGACGCCAGCCGTGCGGGTCTCATCCTCCGGCATCTTCTCCCCATTCCTGACGGCCTTCCCGGCATGCTTTGCCGCTGTCTCGAAATCCCCCAGGCCAAAGCAGGCATCTGCCATGTAGACGTCAAAGAGGTAGGGCCTTCTTCCCGCCGCCTCCTCCGCCTCGAGGATGGCGCGATTGCGGGCCCCCTTCTCCCGCATAATGCTGGAGGAGTAGCCTGTATGGTAGATAGTCAGGGCCTCCACGAGCTTGGCCTCCTTCTTCCCCGGCCCCGTATAGGATAGGAGCTCATGGATTGCGCCATGGTAGCGGAAGTCCGGCAGGTTGCGAAAGATACGGATGAGGATCCCCATGCCGATGACCTGATTGCCCGCATCCACATCGATATCCACCATGCGGGTCACGATAGCGATGACAGACGCGTCCCCGTCCAGCTCCGCAATAGTTTCCTTCACGCGAGCTGCATCCTCCAGCCGAAACGTCTCATCCGCATCGCAGAAGATAATCCAGTCACCCGTCGCCTGCTCGATGGCATAGTTCTTCGCAGCGGAGAAATCATTGCGCCAGGGAAAGGAATAGACGTGAGCCCCCGCCTCGCGGGCGAGCTCCACCGTCCTGTCCGCAGAGCCGGTATCGACGACCACCAGCTCATCCGCAATGGCTGCCATGGAGGCAAGCCAGCGCGGAAGGTTTTTCTCTTCATTCTTCGTGATGACGCAGGCTGATATCTTCATGGCTTTCCCTCTTGCTGCAATGATTTGTATTCCTTCATAAATGTCCGCAGCCCCCGGCGCGCCCGGTAGTCCGCAGGCGTCTTCGGCGCCGTGAGCGCCGCCCGATAGACAATGGGAAGCGCCTCCCGCTCCTCATCGCTTCCGGCGGCCGCCAGCACTCGCGCCAGGGCCGTCTGCTCCTCGAAGAGCGCCGCCGAGGCCGCACCGTAGTTCCCCGCCAGCCGGTAGAGCGTCCAGGGCGGCGTGGGGAGCTTCCCTTGCAGCCGGTAGTAGAGCTCCACCTTCTCCCGGCCCTCTGGGAGTGCTGCGACGATGAACGCTGCATCTCTCTTCGCGTCATAGCGGCTGGAAAGGAAGCCGATGAGCTCCGCATCCTCCGCCTCTGCCTCGGAGAGGAGCCGTAGCAGCCCGCCGAGGGCCTCCCCGTTGTAGGGGGTCTCGGCGAGCCCCTTCTGCCACCAAGCGGCAGCAGCCGCAAAATCTCCCTTTTCATAGCGCAGGTTTCCCAGCCTGCTGTAGACGTGGGACATGCGCGTCTCGATGGGATTATCCGGGAGGGACTCCGCAATCGCCGCGCAGTGGAGGAGGGCCCGCTCCGCCTCCTCCCGCTCCCCTCGCTCATAGGCATATACCCCACGGATCCAGGGGAAGACCGGGGCCTCGGGGAACTCCTTTTCCGCTGCCGCAAGTTCCCGGTACACCTCCTCCGCCGGATGCTGCAGGCAGATGAGGGACTGGATGCGCAGGGACTGGGGCCTCTCCGGCGACCCGAGGATACGGACGTCCATCGTCAGGAATTTCTCGATATAGGAAAGCGCCTTGGCGTAATCCTGCAGGCCGTAGTAAGACTCAGCCAGCTGGTAGATATCCACGGGGCGGGCCTTTCCCTCCGCCTGTATCCGCTCCAGTATCTTGATATTCCGCTGGAATTTCCCTGTGATATTCTCTGTGAAGTGGCCCGTATGCTGGATGATGAAGTCCTCCCGGTAGGGGAACTCTCCCTGGGGACGGCCGTCTATCCAAGCGATTTGCTCATGAATCGCCCCCTGGTAGCGCAGATTTGGGTAGTTGCGAAAGACACGGACATTCACCGTATGGTCGCGGACGCGCCCATCCGCCTCCAGGTCGTGCTGGAGACAGGCAAAGCCTGCCACGCCTGGCTCCGCCTCCTCTATGGCCTGCCGCACATGCGCCGCATCCTCCGGCGTGAAGGTCTCATCCGCATCGCAGGACACGATCCAGTCCCCCTTTGCCTGAGCTAGGGCAAAGTTCTTCGCGGCGGCGAAGTCGTCGATCCAGTCGAAGTGGAAGATCTGGGCCCCGGCCTCCTCCGCAAGCTTTACCGTATCATCCGTGGAGCCCGTATCCACCACGACGAACTCATCCGCAATGCGGCCCATGGACTCTAGCCACAGGGGCAGATGCTTCTCCTCGTTCTTTACAATGACGCAGGCCGATATCATTTTCCCGCCTCCTCAGGGGCTTCCTCTGGCAGAAGCGCGGCGAGCTGCTGCATGAGCTCCCGTGCCTCGATGCCCTCCTCCTGGGACAGAGCCGCGAGCACGCCTCTGACCTCCTCCACATTTGCCTCGAATACCTTCCGGGCTTCCTCAGCCGTCAGAGCGTACCGCTCCTCGTAGGGGAGCTCCCGTCCCCAGTGCTCCCGCACATAGTCCGCCTGAAGCCGGTAGGCCCGGAGGAGCCCGGCCCGCTCCAGGAAGCGGGCGAGGCGCACAGCCGTTTCCTCCGAATCTGGATAGGCGGCACGGAAAGAGTAGAGGGCCTCCTCCTGGCTGGCTGCCTCCGAGGCAATCGCCCAGCGGGCCGCCAGGACCCGGTCCTCCTGGGCTCCATCCTCTCCCATCGAAAGGAGCCGGTCGAGGATAGAGCGCGCCCTCACGTAGTCGCCCTGCTCTGCCAGGAGGCGAGCCGCCTCGCCGTAGACCGCCGCCCGATAGGAGGCGAAATCGCTGGCCTCGTCTTGAGCTCTCCCATCCCCCTCCGCCAGCTCGATGGCTCGGAGAAGCGCCGATAGAGCCCCCTCCGCCTCCATATCGGCGAGAAGCAGGCCCTCCCGGCCATAGAAATCCGGTAGAAGTGGGAACCGGCTCTCTGCAGCCTGCAGGAAGGCCAGGAGCTCCTCGGCACTATCCCCCAGCCGCTCCATGGAGGTCAGAGCAATGACGTAAAGCTCGCTATCCGAGCCCTGGGCAGATAGGGGCGAGGTAATGGATTTCAGGGCATAGAGCTCCGCTTTCTGGAAGTCTCCCAATGTCAGATAAGACTTGGCCAGGTAGGGGTAGTGCCTATCCTCCAGTCCCCTCTCCGCGATCTCTGCCTGCAGCAGGGCGAGGTTGCGCTTTGCCTTCGCCACGATGCGCCCCGTGGAGTAGCCCGTGTGGAGCATAGCGAGGGCCCCTGGGACGAAGAGCGTCCCCTTCGAATCCGCCGCCCCCGCGAGCGTCTCATGGATGCGCCCCTCGTAGCGGGCCCCCTCCCGGCGGAAGAGGCGGATGGCGGGGAAGCGGGAGATCTCCGCGCCCCCCTTGTCCTCGTCGATATTCCGCATCCAGGAAAGGATACGCTGGACCTCTGCGCCCTCGGGCCGTGCGGCGAGGCTCTCCAGATAGGGGCGCACTTCTCCCGGATTTTCAAAGGACTCGTCTGCGTCGAGGAAGACGACCCACCCCCCCGTGGCGTGGGCGAGGGCCGCATTCCGGGCGGCGGCGAAGTCATCTCTCCACTCGTAGGAAAAGACCTGACACCCCGCCTGCCGGGCCAGCTCCGCCGTCCGGTCGCTCGAGCCCGTGTCGAGGACGATGCGCTCGTCCGCAAAGGCGGTGCTCGTAAGCCAATGGGGCAGGTCCCGCTCCTCGTTTCGTGCGATAAGGCAGGCTGTAATGGTCACAGGCGTTTTCTCCTTTGCTTCCTCTGCCAGCTGGCTCTTCCACTTGGCAAGCCAGCCCTTTGCCATCTCCCGGATCTTTGGGCCGAAGGCTTTTGGCTCCAGAGGATTCTCCTCCCGTAGGGCGAGGGCCTGCTCCATCTGGAAGACCGCCCCCTGCAGGTCCCCCGTGCCGGCGAGGGCTGTGGCCAGCTCCGCCCGGTAGGCGGGGAGCTCCGGGAAATCCTGCACCGCTTTTCTCGCCGCCCGCAACCGCTCTTCCTTCCGATCTGTCCGGGCGAGGCAGCGCAGCAGCACATCGTAGGCGGCGCTGGCGTAGACCTCGTCCGTCCGGCCGCCCCCCACCGCCTCCCAGGCATAGCGGATGGCGGCTTCCGTATCCCCGAGGCCGTCGTAGGCATCGGCCAGATACCTGGCGTTCAGGGGGCTCCTGTCCCCCTTCTCCCGCTCCGAAAGAAGCAGGGCGAGATTCCGCTCTCCCTTCTCCCGGAGGAGGGCCTTGGAGTACCCCGTGTGGATGAGCAGCAGTTCCCCAGGGGCAAGGATGCGGATATTCTCGATGGGGCTGCCATCTGCCTGCCGCAGTTGCTCGTGGATGGAGCCGAAATAGCGGAAGCCCCTGTCGCCGCGGAAGATGCGGGGGGCGAGGCTCGTGCCCAGGTCCTCCCCCGTGTCCCGGTCGATATTGCGCCAGGGGATGAGGAGAAGCTCCGCCTGCTCTTTGGCGAGGAGGGCAGGGAGTCCTCCCGGGCAGGAGGCCACGGACTCGTCCGCATCAAGGAAGACGATCCACTTGGCCTGGACATTCTCCAGCACGAAGTTCCGGGCGGCGGAGAAGTCTCCCGTCCAGGGAAAGGAGATGAGCCGGGCCCCCGCCGCCTCCGCCACCTGCCGCACCGGCTCGCTTTCCGCCGTCTGGCAGACGAGGCGCTCCCCCGTCACCGCTGCAAGGCTGCCGAGGGAGGCCCAGAGGTCCTCCGCCTCGTCCTTCACGATATAGCAAATGGCGATTTCCTGCATAGTCAATCCTCCCTATGGTGTACGTCCCTATTCTACTGGATTTCCCCTCGAAATTCAATGAGTCCCCAAAAAGAGCAAGAAAAAACCACCCCTTGCGGAGTGGTTTTTCTGCTAGCAATATGGGACGTGAGCCGGAGGCCCTTCCCATGGTTATTGCAACATGGATTACTGGAGAAGGCTGAGGACCGAGCTGGAGCTCTGGTTTGCCTGTGCCAGCATGGACTGAGCGGCCTGCAGGAGAACGTTGTTCTTCGTGTAGTTCGTCATTTCCTTTGCCATGTCGGAATCGCGGATCGTGGACTCGGAGGACTGGGTGTTCTCGCTGCCCGTCGTCAAGTTGCTGCTCGTGTAATCGAGGCGGCTCTCGACGGAACCGATCGTCGTCTGCTGGTCAAGAGCCTTCTGGATTGCGTTGTCCAGAACGTTGATGGCAGCATTCGCGTTCTTCTGGGTGGAGACATTCAGCGTCTTGTTGTCCGTGCCCTTGAGGCCGAGAGCCGTGGAGCGCATGTCCGTCATGCCGACCTTGATGGCCTGGTTGGCCTTTGCGCCGACCTGGAAGACCATCGCATTGTCGTCCGACTTGTTCTGTGCACGGATGGACTCGGAGAAGCCGTCGAGGGCAGCGTTAGCAGCCTTGCGGATTGCACCGTAGCGGTCCATGATGCTGATGGTGAAGCCAGAGATCTGGCCGTCGAGGCCTGCGGACTTCGACTTGAGGCTGACGCCGTTCTCGTTGTTAGCCGTGTAGACCGTGTCACCGGAGCCATCGATACCGATCTTAGCAGTAGTGCCAGCGACCGTGAGGCCACCCTTCATCGCCTCGGAGCCATTCTTAGCCTTCTTTGTGAGGATAGACTCGAGCGTCTCCGTGCCAACTGCGAAGGTCGTCGTGTAGGTCTTGCCCTGCTGGACGTAGGAAATCGTGACCTGGTCCGTGCTGGAGATGTTCAGCTTCTCATTCGTGCGGCTCTTGAGGTCCGTCAGCTTGGAGCCTGCAACCGTCGCCGTGCTCATGAGCTGGTTCGTGAGAACCGTCGTCGTTGCCGAGGTCTTCGTGTTGTGGGAGCCATCGACGAGGTACTTGCCGTTGTAGGTGATGTTCGCGTTGTCGTCGATCTGGTCGATGCTCTGGTCGAGCTCCTTCTGGATCGTCTTGCGGTCATCGTCCGTGTTGGTGTCGTTGGCTGCGTTGATGACTTTCTCCTTGAGGGTCTTCAGGATGTCGACCGTCGAGGAAACAGCGCCTTCAGCGACCTTCATCATAGCCTGACCATTCTGGGTGTTGTTGTTTGCCTGGTCAAGGCTGCGGATCTGGACGCGCATACGCTCGGAGATAGCATAGCCCGAAGCGTCATCTGCTGCGCTGTTGATCTTCATGCCGGAAGAAACCTTCTGCAGGCTCTTGGAGAGAGCAGAAGAGTTCTTGTTCAAGGTGTTCAGCGTGTTGATTGCCGACATGTTGTTTTTGACTACCATTGCCATGATAAAATTCCTCCCTGATATGTAGGTGTTTGATTTGTACGGCCATCCATGACCGTTGGCGTCGTGCGGCCTCCGGGTTGCTAGCGGCCCCGCAGGAACTCCTCACTGCGCCTTACACTCATTATATCGTATCGAGCAGGAAAATGTTAAGGGGTTTTTGCAATTTTTTTTGGGGATTTTGCAAAAAGATTCCTGGCACGCGTATAAAAGCCTCCCTCCGGGAGGGGGTGCCCCGAAGGGGCAGGGGGAGCCCGCCCGTAGACTGCAACGAGAAAGGCAAGCATGGTCAGCCGGTTGACGCACTCTTCTCTACGGATTTGGCCGGATGTAACGGCGAGCAACGTTGCTATGCCCTACGCGCGGGCTCCTTCCGTCACGCTTCGCGTGCCACCTCCCTCCCCGAGGGAGGCTTGATTCTCCCATCGAAGATAGGAAAAGACGATTTGCAGGGTTGTTACGTTGCAAATCGTCTTTTCAAATCAGTATTTCCGATTCAGGATATTGCCGGCGGGCTCTATGGTGAGCTCCGTCAGGTCGTAGTTCCGGACTGCGGCGTTTTGGCGGCGGCTCTTGTTGAGCCAGGCCTTTGCCTTGTAGAGGATCTCCCGGTCGAGGGGGGCCACTTCGGCGGCGATGCGCCTTGCGGCCTCCGTCTGGCGGTAGGCCTCGGCGGCCTCGTTTTGCTTCAGCCGCTCCACGAGGGCCGCCCGCTGGTCCACGAGACTGATGAATTCGTCCACGTCCTCCCGGTCGATGAACTTCTTCAGCTCGTATGTGAGCTGGCGGTAGAGCTCCCAGTCGTCCCGAGCCAGGGAGGCGGCGTCAGCCTGCATAGCCGCCGCCTCCCTGGATGCCCTTCGTGCCCTCTTCGGCCCGGGCCTTCTTCATGGCCTGGGCCCAGGCATCCCGGAGCTCCTTGATGATGCCCTTTGCCTCCTCGATCTTCGACACGTCGCTCTTCATATTGCCCTCCACGAGACGGTCGTAGCAGTAGTTGTAGAGGGGCATGAGCTGCTTTGAGATGTCGTAGTCCATATTGAGCGTGATGCGGAACTCGGAGATGATGGCCTGGGCCTTCTGGAGGGCGATATTGGCCGCCTCCCACTGCTTCTCCTCCACCGCCTTTATGCCCTCGTCGATGAATTTCAGGCAGCCGTTGTACAGCATGAGGGTCAGTGCCTCCGGCGTCGCCGTCATGATCTGCTGGCGCTTGTACGCCTCCGCAGCGTTGTTTACCATTGTATCCCCCGCCTCTTATTGTCCGCCGGTGATGTAGCCCATGGTTGTGCTCAGCTTCTGGATGGCCGTCTCCATGGCATCGTATTTCGAGTAGAGTGCATTCTCAAAGGCCGTCATCTGGGTCTTGAAGGTGCTCATCTTCTCCTTGAGCTTCATGATGAGGGTGCCAAGAGAGCTGGCATCCTCCTCCTGGCTTGTGGTGCCGGCATACGTCTTCATTTCCTTCAGGCCTCTCGTCAGCACGTCGTTCAGGCGGCCCGTGATGCCCTGGCGGCTGTAGTCCGTCTTGGTGGAGCCGTCGCCAAGACCCGCGTCCACGTCGCCGGAGCTGTTCATGATTTCGGCGACACTGTTGGGCTCTGCGGCCAATGCCTTCTTCAGCTTGTCCTCGTCCAGCTTGATATGGCCCTTGTCATTGGAGCTCGTGATGCCGATGGACATCATGGAGTTGTAGGTGCCGGAGGCGGAAGCGACCGGGGTGTAGAGGGCCTGGCGCATGTTGCTGATAATCTTGCCGATGGTGTTGTCCCGATAGAGGAGGCCGGACTTGGCCTTCTCGTTCCACTTCGTGATCTGGTCCTGGGTCATGGCCTTTTCCTGGGACTCGGTCAGGGGCTGGTAGTCGCTGTACTGCTTCTCGCTGTACTTCGTGTTCAGGTCGTCGATGATCTTGTTGTAGTCCTCGACGAACTTCTTCACGTTCTCGATAATCTTGTCCGTGTCCTGGGAGACGGAGACGGTGGAGGTGCCCAGCTTCTTCAGGGTATAGGTGACGTTCGACGCGCTGATCTTGCCGCTGGTGGTGGTGTATTTCTTGCCGTCGATGATGGCCTCGCCGTCGGTGCCCGCCAGACTGTAGTCTGCATTATCCGAGCTTGCAAGAGCCGATGTGAAGTTGATGGCGGTGGTGTCCAGGGTCTTGTTGCCGCTGGCGTCCGTCTTGACGGCGGCGAGATTTAGCCGGGTCAGGAGGGCTGCCGCAGCATCGTCGGCCTTCGAGTCGACGAACTTGTAGGAGCCGACGGCATCCGCATTGCTGTCCTTGATTGCCCCGCTCGTATTGTCGATGCCCGGTACGGAGATGTAGAGCTTGTTGTCCTTGCCGCCCTGCGACTGGTACAGGGAGAAGGATTTGTTCGTGGCGTCGTAGGAGGCGTTGATGCCCAGCCTGCCGTTGTTGAATTCCTCCGAGTCCTTGTGGCGGGAGTCCGTGGCGTTGTTGATCTTCGACACCAGGTCGTTCATCGTCACGTTGTTCTCGAAGAGCTCCTTATAGGTGATGGTGATGGCGGCCTTGTTGACGTTGTCGCCGTTATAGACCTTTTTTGTCTGGCCTGTCACCGGGTCATTCTCTTCCTTGTAGAGGTCGCCGCTGCTGATGGTGAAGGAAATGGCCACCCTGTTCTGGAGATCCTGATAGGCATCCTGATCGTTGGCCTTGGCGTAGGCTTCCAGCTGTGCCTTGTAATCGGTCTCGCTGATGCCCGTCACGGTCTTATCAGGATCCGAGACGAAGCCATCCACCTCCGTCTCATTGCCGTCGCTGTCCGTGGTCTTTACCTTGCCGGCCTTCGTGCCGTTGATGAGATCCTTCAGGTAGATGCTGGCGGACGCATTTTCGTTGTTGTTCTTGATTTCCGAGGTCGACTGCAGATAGGCGTTCGTCGCCATGGAGGTGACCTGGATGGTATGGGTCATGGCCGCCGCATTGGCGTTTGCTATGGCCGTGGTGACAGTCGTGTCGGAGGAGTCCGCATTCCGAGGCTGGAACGTGGCGCTCATCCGGTAGTCGTAGAAGGTGGAGCTGCGGTAGGTGCTCAGCGTGCTGTAGGTGTTGGCGTAGGCCTCCTTCTTCCACTGGTCCTTCGTGAGCGATTTATACATCTTGTCGTATTCGTTCTGCTTCGACAGCATGCCGACCTTGACTAGGGAGTCGATGTCCATGCCCGATCCCGAGAGGCCGTAGATTCCTCTTGCACTCATTGTTTAGCCTCCTTTGTCAGACAGTCTTGTCGAGGAAAGCCCCGATCCATTCCTTTGCCTTGATCATATGCTTGATGAGGTCCTCGGGGGGAATCTCCCGCAGCACCTTGTTGTCCCGCTTGTCGATCATCTTGACGGACATCTGGTTGACTTCCTTGTGATACTTGAACTCAAGGTCGCAGTTGATGCGGGCCATGAGGTCGTTGAGCTCCTTCGTCATGTAGCTGACGGAGCCCTCGTCCAGGGGCTTGTCGTCCTTTTTCCTGTCTTCCTTCGTGCTGCCCGTTTTGTCCTGGGCCTCGTTGTCTGCCTGGCTGGTGCCGGCCTCCCGCTGGACTGCCTCTGTCGAGGAGCGGGGAGCGGGCTCCGAGCCCTGCTCCGCCACGCTTTGGGCGCTGGGTGCGCTCTGGCTCGTGGCAGAGGAGGCGGGTGTCGTCCACCCGCTTGTGGCGATGGCGCTGACCACCATGTCCTGAACTGAACCGATCATGACTATCCCTCCATAGATGCACCGGCACTATCCATAACGCCGGCCGAATCCCTTATTTATGATTTTGTTGTATGAAAAGCAGCGTGCCTCTTGGCCTGCTGCCCATTTCCTGTTTTCAGCCTCACGCCTTTGGCGGGAGGGCGGTGCTGAGGTCAAGCCCCTGGGCTGGCGCTGCGGCGCTCTTGTTTTCCTCCTGGATGGCCCGGTAGATCTCCCCGCGGTAGATCTTGATCTCCCGGGGCGCCTCGATGGCGATGCGGACGTTGTCCCCCTGGACCTCCACGATGTTGATGACCACGTCGTCGCCGATCATGATCTGCTGGCGGGGCTTGCGTGTGAGTACGAGCATTACTTTGCCTCCTTCTTTTCGGGGAAGAGGCGGTGCTTCGTCACGTAGCCGCTCTTTTCGAGGACGATCTGCTTTGCCTGCATGGTGTTCGTATTGATGACGACGGGGGCCATGAGGTTCGTCGTCATATCCGGCACGCTGCCATTCGGGATGGTGATGAGCGTGTAGATGTCGATGTCGTCCTGGCTTCCGATGGCCAGCTCCTTCAGGTTCTCGTCGTCGATCTCAAAGGAGTAGTCCGGGAAGAACAGGAAGGGCACCGTCATGAGGAAGGCCAGGTCCGGCGTGGTGAGCGACTGGAGGAAAACGTAGGGGCTTTCCTCGTCGTAGGGGATGATGGCGAACTCGTGCTCGTCCTCAAAGGCCGGGAGGCCATGGGCGAAATGGACGACTTTCTTTTCGTCGATTTCGATGTCTCCGAAGCGAAGGGTGTTGACTTTTCTCATGAAGCTTCCTCCAAAACATTAGATATACTTGTCATAACGCCCTTCCGTGAGCCATCTTCTGACGTCTGCCTTCTGCTTGACGTAGGTCTCCACCTTTCCTGGGGTGAAGTTTGTCTTTGCAAAGGCATCCGTGTCAATGTTTACTGTGACATCGCCCTCGTCGGGCGTCCCCTTGACCTCGCTGGGATGAACCGTGATCTTCGGATCGGGGATATGCTCGGCGACGATGATGCGCTGCTTCTTGATCTCGGACGTGAGCCGGTTGTCGTAGAGCTCCGTGACGGGATTGCGACCGGGCTTCCCACCCCCATCGATATTGGCCCAAGCCTCTTGCGTGTGGGAGGAGGTGGACTGCTGCAGGTCTGAAAAACCCTTGGAGCCGTGCTCTCTGGCAAAGTCCGTATGATTCGTGAAGCCATAGGAGTGGCGGCTTTCGTAGGTGTCGATGTCGATGGACATCTGGGTGGTGCCCTGATTGGACCGCGCCTGCCGGTTCTCGGTGGAGAGCCGCGCAGGGGTCGAGTGAGCCTCGAGCCGCCCGAGCTGGGTGTGCACGCTTGTCTGGGGCTGAATAAATCGGATATTCAAGTATTCCATGACGCACACCTCGCTTCCTTACATTATACCATCCTATGGCAAATTAAACTATAAAAAATATGTTAGTATCCTGCTGTCACTGCCAGCATCAAGACTCCCTCCGTCACGCCTTTGGCGTGCCACCTCCCTCTAGAGGGAGGCAAGCAAGACTCTTGCGGTCGCAATGGATTGTTGCAGCTTGCAAACTCCCAGGGAGCACCAAGCGGTTTTCGGTTCTTGGCACGTCCAGCAGTCCATTGACATCCGTCCCGGAGACTCCCTCCGACGCGCTGCGCGTGCCACCTCCCTCTAGAGGGAGGCAAGCAAGACTCTTGCGGTCGCAATGGAT
>CAMCRT010000042.1 GCA_945877355.1 uncultured Mitsuokella sp.
TGCGACGTGGTGGACATCGGCCAGTGCGGCACGGAGATGATCTACTTCACCACGGCCCACTACAAGCTGGACGGCGGCATCATGATCACCGCTAGCCACAACCCGAAGGCCTACAACGGCATGAAGTTCGTCCGGAAGGAGTCCCGCCCCATCTCCAGCGACACGGGCCTGAAGGACCTGGAAAAGGCCGTCATGGAGGGGGACTTCAAGCCGACGGGGGCAGCCACGGGCAAGGTGGAGCAGAAGGATGTGCTGCAGGACTACATCGAGCACATCCTCACCTACGTGGACGTATCGAAGCTCAAGCCCTTCAAGGTGGTCGCCAACACGGGCAACGGCGCAGCAGGCCCCATCATCAACGAGCTGGCGAAGCACCTGCCCTTTGACATCATCAAGGTATATAATGAGCCGGACGGCAACTTCCCCAACGGCGTACCGAACCCGATCCTCCAGGAGAATCGGGAGGCCACGGCAAAGGTGGTCCGGGAGCAGCATGCCGACGTGGGCGTCGCCTGGGATGGCGACTTCGACCGCTGCTTCCTCTTCGACGAGAAGGGCGGCTTCATCGAGGGCTACTACATGGTGGGCTTCCTGGCCCATGCCTTCCTCCAGAAGAACAAGGGCGCCAAGATCATCTATGACCCGCGCCTTATCTGGAACACCATCGAGATCTGCGAGGAGCTGGGCGGCGAGGCCGTCATGTGCAAGAGCGGTCATGCCTTCATCAAGGATAAGATGCGTGCTGTCAACGCCATCTACGGCGGCGAGATGAGTGCCCATCATTATTTCCGCGACTTCTCCTACTGCGACAGCGGCATGATCCCCTGGCTCCTGGTGCTGGAGCTCCTGTCCCAGGCGGACGGCAAGACCCTCTCTGACCTGATGCAGGAGCGCATGGAGCGCTATCCCATCTCCGGCGAGATCAACAGCAAGGTCACGGACGCCCAGGCCGTCATGGATGCCATCGAGAAGAAGTATGGGGAGGGCGGCCTCGGGGGCAAGGTGACGAAGGTGGACGGCGTTTCCATCGAGTTCGACAACTGGCGGTTCAACCTCCGGAAGTCCAACACGGAGCCGGTCATCCGCCTGAACGTGGAGACGCGCCACGACAAGGCGCTCTGCGACGAGAAGACGAAGGAGCTCCTCAACCTTATCCGCGGATAATTTCTTATAGTGTACGGTGTCCCCGTCCTTTCCGAGGGATTTACGGAAGCGGGGACATTTGATATTTTCCAAACTAGCAAAAGGAGTGTATGGATTCAAATGAGTCTCAAGCTGAAATCCGGTTTCACATTCGACTATGACAATCTCTACGGCGAGGGCAAGGTCACGGACGCGGACCTGAAATCCCTCGAGGGCGACCTCAAAAAGGCCCACGAGGCCATGAAGGTCATGCGGGAGAAGGGCTTCATCCGCGCCCACCTCTCGAAGGACGGCGAGCCGGAGAAGGTCCTCTTTTCCCAGCTCCCCTACGTGGAGGAAGGCCATCTGAACTCCCCCTCGTCCCTGGCGAAGCTTCAGAAGCTCCAGGACCACGTGAAGGACAACATCGACGTGGTGGTGTCCCTCGGCATCGGCGGCTCCTACCTCGGCAACAAGGTGCTGTTCGACGTCCAGTGCGGCTCCTACTGGAATGAGCTCCCGAAGGCAGAGCGGAAGGGCTTCCCGAAGGTCTACTTCAGCGGCAACAACATCGATCCCCGCTCCACGGGCGACCTCATCCATCACCTGAAGAACATGGCGCGCATCTCCTGCACCCACGCCGACAAGAACGGCAAGCTCAAGGTCCTGCTCCTCGTCATCTCCAAGTCCGGCGGCACCCTCGATACCATGTCGAACTTCATGGTGCTCTACGATGCCCTGCAGAAGGAAAATGACATCGATGTGGAGGTCGTGGCCGTCACCGACCCAAATATGGAAAATCAGACGCTCCTCAAAAAGCTCGCCATCGAAAAGGGCTGGGAGCAGTTCGCCGTCCCCGATGGCGTCGGCGGCCGCTTCTCCGTATTCTGCGAGGTGGGCCTGACGCTCGCTGCCTGCATCGGCTTTGACATCAAGGGCTTCCTGGATGGCGCAAAGGCCATGGATGAGGCATGCCAGACGGAAGACCTCTGGCAGAACCCGGCCATGCTCAATGCGGCTCTGAAGTTCGCCGCCTCCGAGAAGCACGGCCGTGACATCGAGGTCATGATGCCCTATGGCGACTACCTGAAGTCCGTCTCCGAGTGGTACATCCAGCTCCTGGCTGAGTCCCTCGGCAAGCAGTACAACAAGGAGGGCAAGGAGGTCTGCTACGGCCGCACGCCAGTCGTCGCCGTCGGCACCACGGACATGCATGCCCAGACCCAGCAGCATCAGGAGGGCAAGCTCAACAAGGTCATCCAGTTCGTCCGCATCGAGAATTGGAAGAACGACCTCACCATCCCGAATACCTTCCCCGAGGCAAAGAAGCTGGCGGATATCTCCGGCGTCACCATGGGCCAGGCACTGGAGGTCGCCCGCGAGTCGAATGCAGACGCCCTCGCGTCCAACAAGCGCTACAACGCCTGCTTCACCCTGCCGGAGCTCAACGCTTTCCATCTCGGCGAGCTCCTCTACATGCTGGCCATGAGCATCGCCTACGAGGGCGAGCTGGCCGACGTGGACGCCTTCAACCAGCCGGGTGTCGAGTCCTACAAGCGCATCATGGGCCCGAAGCTCCAGGCACTGAAGGCCGCAAACGCAAAGTAATCCCTTTGGCAGATAGCTTTTGAACAGGGGCTGTGATGAAGAATCACAGCCCCTTTCAAATGCGCTGGAAAATTTTCATATCCTCTTTTTGCGCTTCCACAGGACTAATGGTATAATGGATTCACGAACGAATTTCAGGAGGGATACAAATGGGAAAAGCGTTGATTATCGGAGCAGGCGGCGTGGCGAGCGTGGCCATTCACAAGTGCTGCCAGAACTCTGAGGTCTTTACGGATATCATGATCGCCTCGCGCACGAAGTCGAAGTGCGACAAGATCAAGGCGGAGCTGGCGGGTAAGACGAAGACCCGCATCGAGACGGCGGCAATCGACGCGGACGACGTGGCGGCCCTGACCCGTCTCATCGAGGACTACAAGCCCGACGTGGTGCTGAACCTGGCCCTGCCGTACCAGGACCTTCACATCATGGATGCCTGCCTTGCCACAAAGACGAACTACGTGGACACGGCGAACTACGAGCCAGAGGACACGGCGAAGTTCGAGTACAAGTGGCAGTGGGACTATCGGGAGCGGTTCGAGAAGGCGGGCATCACCGCGCTCCTCGGCTCCGGCTTCGACCCGGGGGTCACGGGGGTCTTTTCCGCCTACGCATTGAAGCACCAATTTGACGAAATCAACTACATCGACATCCTGGACTGCAACGCCGGCGACCACGGCTATCCCTTTGCCACGAACTTCAACCCGGAGATCAACATCCGGGAGGTCTCGGCGAAGGGCAGCTATTGGGAGGATGGCCATTGGGTCGAGACGGAGCCCATGGAGATAAAGCGCGTCTACAATTTCCCGGAGATCGGCCCGAAGGACATGTATCTCCTGCACCATGAGGAGCTGGAGAGCCTCGTCCAGAATATCCCGGGCATCAAGCGCATCCGCTTCTTCATGACCTTTGGCCAGAGCTACCTGACGCATCTCAAGTGCCTGGAGGACGTGGGCATGACCTCCATCGAGCCCATCGACTTCGAGGGCCACAAGATCATCCCCCTCCAGTTCCTGAAGGCCGTGCTGCCGGACCCGGCGAGCCTCGGCCCCCGCACGAAGGGCAAGACGAATATCGGCTGCATCTTCCGAGGCAAGAAGGACGGCAAGGACAAGACCTACTACCTCTACAATGTCTGCGACCATCAGGAGTGCTACCGGGAGGTGGGATCGCAAGCCGTATCCTACACCACGGGCGTGCCGGCCATGATCGGCGCCATGATGCTCATGACGGGCAAGTGGAAGGGCCCCGGCGTCAAGAACATCGAGGAGTTCGACCCGGATCCCTTCATGGACGCCCTCAACAAGTGGGGCCTTCCCTGGAAGGAAAGCTTCTCGCCGGAGCTGGTGGACTGATGGAACGGCTGCAGAAAATCCTTCGCGAGGTGCCGACGCCCTCCTACGTGGTGGACGAGGCGCTCCTGCGGAAGAATCTCGAAAGCCTCCATGCCCTGGAGGAGGAGACGGGGGCCCACGTGCTGCTGGCCCAGAAATGCTTCTCCATGTACTCCCTCTATCCCATGATAGGAAAGTACCTATCCGGCACGGCGGCCAGCGGCCTCTACGAGGCGCGCCTCGGCCACGAGGAGATGGGGAAGGAAAACCACGTGTTTTCCCCCGCCTACCGGGCAGAGGACATGGAGGAGATCGCAAAGCTCTCCGACCATGTGATATTCAACTCCTTTGACCAGTTCGCAGAGCTTGGCCCCATCGCCCGGGCGCAGGGTGCCTCCTGCGGTATGCGCATCAATCCCGAGCGCTCCACCCAGGATCACGCCATCTACGACCCCTGCGCCCCAGGCTCCAGGCTTGGCGTCCGGGCGAAGGACTTCCGCTTTGACCAGATGGAGGGCCTCGACGGGCTCCACTTCCACACCCTCTGCGAGCAGGACTCCGACGCCCTCGAGGTGACGCTGGACGCTGTGGAGGAGAGGTTCGCCCCGGCCCTTACGAAAATCAAGTGGATAAACTTCGGCGGCGGCCACCATATCACCCGGCCGGGCTACGACCGGGGCCGCCTCGTGCGCTGCATCCGCCGCATGCAGGAGAAATACGGCCTCACGGTCTACGTGGAGCCCGGTGAGGCCGTGGCGCTCAATGCCGGCTTCCTCGTGAGCACCGTCCTCGACGTGCAGGGGGAGAACGCCATCCTCGACACGTCGGCGGCCTGCCACATGCCGGACGTCATCGAGATGCCCTACCGGCCGCCCGTACTGGGCTCTGGCGAGCCGGGGGAGAAGGCCCACACCTACACCTTCGGCGGCCCCACCTGCCTTGCGGGGGACATCATCGGCACCTATTCCTTTGACGCGCCCCTGAAGCGGGGCGACCGGGTCATCTTCGGCGACATGGCCATCTACACCATGGTGAAGACGAACACCTTCAACGGCATGCCCCTGCCCTCCATCGTATTCTCCCGGGAGGATGGAAGCTGGGAGACGGTGCGCTCCTTCGGCTATGAGGATTTCAAAATGCGCCTATGAGGAGGCTGACCATGAAAAAGCTTTTGCTTCCAATGCTTCTGCTCCTTTGCCTGCTTGTCACATCGGTGGCAAGCGCCGCGGACCCCACGGAGGTCGAGACAAAGGTGCAGCTCGACGACAATATCACCATAGAGGACTTCCTCACTGCCTACGACAAGACGGCGGGGGAGGAGAAGGTGCAGGGCACTGTCCAGAAGAAGGACATGGCGAACTACATCTCCTACATGGCCCCCATCGACGGGGACACGGCCCTCATCATCAACGCCAATAAGGAGGGGCACCTGTCGAACCTCTCCCTCCTCTGCCGCGGCCAGATGGACGGGGAAGGGAAGGAGAAGGTCCACCAGATTTACCTCGGGGTGCTCAGTGCCCTCGGCATGAAGCTCGATGAAAATGGCCTCTTCTTCGCAAATCAGGCCTTCGACCGGCTGGACGTGGAGAGCAATGTCATCATGGCGGCGCGGCTCCCCCGGGAGGATATCCACCGCACCTGGACGCTGCTGAAGGTCAAGAGCGGGAGTGGCATCCTCTCCATCGTGCTGGAGGCCGTCGTTCCCGCAGAGGGCTGAATTTATAATTTTTTGAAAATTCCTGCCGAGATTGCAGGAGTTTTCTTTTTGCAGGGCGAATAAAAATAGGAAAACCATTGAAAGATGCAGGATTTGCTCCCAAGGGAGGGAGAGCTATGCCCATGTACAAAAAATCTCTGCTGGTGCTGCTGATGCTCATCCTCGCAGCCCTCGGCGGGACAGCCTACGGCCTCTACACAAGGGAGGAGGCAAAGCCCCTCGATGTTGCCACGACGGAGACGACGCAAAAGGCAGACATCAAGGTCTATGTCACCGGCGCCGTGAACCACCCCGGTATCGTGACGGTGGAGGAGGGGGCAAGGGCCGTGGACGCCGTCGATGCGGCAGGCGGCCTCCTGCCTACGGCAGACGCCGAGGCCGTCAATATGGCGCAGGTCCTGAAGGACGGCCAGCAGCTCCAGGTGCCGGAGAAGGAGACGGCCCAGAAGCAGGGCGATAAGCAAGGAGAGAGCGGAGGAGCATCGGACGACGGCCGCATCAATATCAACACGGCGGACGAAAAGGCCCTCGACACCCTCCCCGGCATCGGCCCCGCCATGGCAAAGCGCATCATCGACTACCGCACCCAAAACGGCCCCTTCCAGTCCATCGAGGACATCAAAAACGTCAAGGGCATCGGCGAGGCGAAGTTCGAGAAGATGAAGGACAAGCTCCGCATCTGACCGGGCCTCGCCCGCGGTCGCGCTTGCCGTCACTCCCGAAAACTTCCTGTTGACAGGGCAGAGAGGAATGTGTATAATATTTGATGTTGCGACGCGTAAAGCAAGCAATATCCTGGGTAGGTGGCCGAGTGGTTAAAGGCAACAGACTGTAAATCTGTCATCTTCGGATTACGATGGTTCGAATCCATCCCTGCCCACCACCTGGCGGCATAGCTCAGTTGGCTAGAGCATGCGGTTCATACCCGCAGTGTCCGGAGTTCAAATCTCTGTGCCGCCACCAAATGGAACGTGCAAGAAGCCGTGATGAATGCAAATGCATCTCATCGCGGCTTCTTTTTGCATATAGAGCAAGAATGACAGGCAAGGCAGCAGCCGGCTGATAGGTCGGGGCATTGGCGTTCCTGTCTTCGTGGGGCTCCTTCCGCCACGCTCCGCGTGCCACCTCCCCTGAGGGAGGCTTTTGCTTTAAGTTACTTTGCGGTATAATGGAGCTATAGGATATACAGCGTGGACTTTCAGCAGAAGGAGGGGCGTATGGGGATTTATTTGAATCCGGGTGGGAAACGATTTCAGATAGCGCGGAATTCAGAGATTTATGTGGATAAATCCGGGATGATTGCCGCGCTTAATCGAGTGGTGGACACGGAGGATCGGTTCGTCTGCATCAGCCGGCCCCGGCGCTTTGGCAAATCCATGGCGGTAGGGATGATTGGGGCCTATTATGACCGTACGGTGGATGCCCGCGCTCTCTTTGAGGGCCTGGAAATAGCGGAGGATCCGTCCTTTGATACCTATCGTGGACAGTTCGATGTGCTGCGCATCAACATGCAGGACTTTTTGAGCCCGGCGAAAAGCATAGAGGACATGATTGCGGGGCTCACGAAGAAGCTGGGCATGGATTTGAAACGGGCCTACCCGGAGACGGATTTCTTTGATGAAACAAGATTGACCGATATACTGGAGAATGTCTATGCAGACACAGGCCGGTCGTTCATCATCTTGATTGATGAGTGGGACTGCATTTTTAGGGAGTACAAGGAGGCGGCAGAAGCCCAGCGGCAATATCTGGATTTTCTGAGGAACCTCCTGAAGGATAAGGAGTATATTGCCCTCGCCTATATGACGGGAATCCTTCCTATCAAGAAATACGGCACGCACTCCGCCCTCAATATGTTCACAGAATATTCTATGGAGGATGCAGGCGAATTTGCACCTTATGTCGGGTTTTCCGATGCTGAGACGCAGACACTTTGCGAGCACTCAGGGATGGACTTTGCAGAATGCCGGGCCTGGTATGATGGCTACTATATGCCGGAGGCAGGTCACCTGTACAATCCCAAAAGTGTTGTGGAGGCAATGCGGCGGAAGAAGTATGGCAGCTATTGGATTCGGACAGAGACCTTCGAGGCCCTTAAAATCTACATCGATATGAATTTTGATGGGCTCAGGGATACGATTATTCGCCTGATGGGCGGCGAACGTGCTTCGGTGAACACACAGACTTTCCAGAATGACATGACATCCCTTGCCTCTGTTGATGATGTGCTGACTCTTCTGGTCCATCTAGGATATCTCACATATGATGAGGGAACGAAAGAAGTACGCATCCCGAATGCGGAGATTCTCGGGGAGTTCGTTACAGCGACGAAGCGCGGGGAGCAGTGGAGTATCGTCCAGAAAGCCCTTGAGGAATCGGACAAGCTGCTGGAGGCAATCCTTGCCGGGGACGAGGAGAAGGTGGCAGAGGGCATCGAGCGGGCTCATATGGAGACGAGCCACATCAAGTACAACGACGAAAACGCCCTCTCCTGCACGCTGTCCCTTGCCCTCTACACGGCGAGAAAGCACTACAACGTCCTTCGGGAGCTTCCCACAGGCAAGGGCTTCGCCGACCTCGCCTTCCTTCCGCGCCCCATGCACGGTGTGCGCCCGGCCATCCTCGTGGAACTCAAGTGGGACGAAAGCGCAGAGACGGCCATCCGCCAGATTCACGAAAAGAAATACGTCGCCGCCCTTGAAGGCTTCGCCGGTGAGGTAATCCTCGTGGGGGTAAGCTACGACAAAAAGACGCGGAAGCACACGTGTCGTATAGAAAAGGCAATGCTTTAACACAGATGCCTGCAGTGTGAGCATCACGGCGCAGTAGAGCTCCTTGAGAGGGAGCAGAGAAGGCCTTCCGCAAGATGGCAGCACTTTGTGAAGCAAGGGGGTATAGAAATAACAGAAAGAAATTTGGTGGCACAGCTCAGTTGGCTAGAGCATGTGGTATACCCCCAGTGTCCAGCGCTCAAATCTCTGTGCCGCCACCAAATGGAATGTACAAGAAGCCGTGATGAATGCAGATGCACCTCACACGGCTTCTTTTTTGCATAGGCTATAAGGATAAATGTGAATGGGAACCCGTTCGGGCAAGTATAAGAGTGAGCGTATCCTGGTCGATACGATAGATAAGTACCCAGTCTGGCTCGATGTGGCAATCGCGAAAATCCTTCCATTCTCCAGTCAAAGGGTGATCAGACAGGGAAGGAGACAAGGGCGATTCAGAAGCAAGTAGATCGATGACTTGCTTTAGCTTATTCATGTCCTTTCCTTGTTTTTGCAGGCGCTTCAGATCCCTTTTGAATTTTGTCAAATAGCGTATGGAAAGCATGGTTTAGATCCCTAAATCCTTATAGAGTTCATCGGTAGTATCGAAGGCTTTGCTCAGATTTTTCCCTTCGCGGACATCTCTAAGATCCTTTTGCAGTGCCTTTGGTATCGAAGGGGAAGCGGTGATTTCAAAGGGAATGCGCTGCTGATTGACGACGGCCTTGGCATAGAGGTTCATACCTGTTGTGAGAGTGAGCCCCATAGCGTGAAAGGTTTCTTCTAAACGCGACTTGAGATCGGAATCCATTCGGAATTGAACGGTAGCAGTAGCCATAGTAATCAACCTCCTATATTGCATATTATACAATTTATGTACTACAATAGCAATATAATAATCACCTTTTGTATTGGATATAGAGGTATGACTTATCTAGGGAATAAAGTTTGATGCAATCCGTTTCCTAGCTTTGTCCGCAGGATATTTTGCGGTATGATGGAATATAAGAGAAACCGCTCGAGATTTTTCAGAAGAGAGGCGTATGGGGATTTATTTGAACCCGGGCGGGAAGCGGATTCAGCAGATGGCGCGGAATTCAGAGATTCCAGAATCGATTCCGCAAAAAATCGATATTTTGATGGTTTTATCCTTGCTAAAATACAACCATCAAGACAACATTGGATCGCGGCAGAGCCGCAGGAAGGAGTCTATCATGACGACATTCGCACTGAACCTCAACCGCCGTATCACCTCGCTCTTCGCCGCGTTTCTCCTCTGCACCGCTGTGGCCCTCTGCTTCTCCTCCTCCGCCTCGGCAGCGGTCAATATCCTCTTCAATGCGACGGATGTCCAGGTCTTTCCGGGTGGGACGAAGATAACAGGGACGCTGACCAACTATGGCAATGAGGGCGCAACTGTACGGCAGGCAGAAGTGTCAGTGGACGTGACGGACAACGATGGCAACTATGTCTGGAGTGATTCCTGTCAGTACGGCAGCGTCAATGTCTTTGTACCCGCGGGCGGAACCGTTGTGCACACGTTTGGCATTCGTAACGGGAACTGCCCGGGGTATACGGGATATATCCGCTGGGATGTTCGTACGCACCTCTCCTGGTGGTAAGACGATAACCAATCGCGCTGACGGATTGCAAGAGTCTTGGGAAAGGAGGTAATAGAGGCCCCTGCCTTTGCAGGGGCCGAAAAATGCTCTTTTCTGGTCTTTATGATTCTGTTACAATACTAGAAGTGTGCAAAGGGGATATGGATGTCCCGGAAACGATTCCGCAAAAATTCGACCAATCCTGTCGATTTTTTCTGGCATACTGGAACCATCAAGACAACATTGGATTGCGGAAATGCCGCTGGAAGGAGTCCATCATGACAAACACACAAAGCAGCAACCAGTCCCAGAGCCACATGAATGTCCAGCAGGGCGGGGCGAAGAGCCCCCTGCGGAGGCCTGCCCTTGCACTCTGCCTCGTTCTGGCATCGGCTGCCTTCGCCGGCTGCGGCTCAGGGACAGGCGATGCGGACGCCAGCGGGGCAGGCAGCAGGACCCAAGTGCAGGAAGCACAGCAGCAGGAACAGCAGCGTCTCCAGCAGGAGCAGGCCGAGCGCGACCAGCAGGAGCAGCAGCGGCTATTCCAGGAGCAGATGGAGCGCGACCAGCAGGCACAGGAAGAGGAGCAGCAGCGTCAGTTCCAGGCGCAGGTGAATCGCGACCAGGAGGAATTCATGCGCACCTCGCAACAGATGCATGAGGAAGCGCTGCGCCAGCATGAGGAAGCAGTGCGCATGCAGCAGCAGATGGCCGCGGATGCCGCACGCATGCAGCACCAGCAAATGCAGCAGCAACAACAGCTGCAACAACAACAGATGATGAACCAGCAGATGATGGGGCCTGGTTTCTGAGCTGAATGCGATGCAGGCATAGCCCCCAGACACTGATATCAACGACCCAAACCTGTTTCCAGGAGCGATCCTGGAGACAGGTTTTCTTTTTTGGGGCATACAAGTTCGATGGGAGATTTCAGGAGGATTCCGCAAAAATTCGATAAAACGCAGCATCGGGCTTTGCTAAACTTTAAGCATAGACAGTAACGTTGGATTGCGGCAGAGCAAGCAGCTCGGTGGGGGATTGCGTGACGTTTCCGCAAAAAATCGGTAAATCCGAATGGCGGGCTTTGCTACACTGTACGTATAGACAGTGACCTTGGATTGCGGCAGAGCCGCGGAAAGGAGACGGACATGACCGTACTGCATGGTGTATTCCTCGTTGATTTCCTCGTAAGCCATCTGATGACATTCTATTCCTCCGTTCTTTCCCTTGCCTTCCGCGTCGCCTGCGTGGGCATGGCCTCTGTGGCGACGTAGTGGGGTGAGGAAAGCATCGCTGATTTCGTATCGAGAAAAGATTCCGCAAAAAATCGCCAATGGGATTCCCGCGTATCCATTACAATGAAGCTATCAGGATAACATTGGATTGCGGCACTGCCGCGGAAAGGAGCCACGCATGGCAATTGCACAGATCTTCGCACGAGTACAGAGCAGCATCCCCGCCACATGCATCCCGAGCACCCCGCGTGTATCCGATGTCGCCATGGGGATCGCCTCCGCCTTTGTCACTTTCTTCGTCTGCACCACGGGTGACAGGCATGCTTCCTCCTCTTCCGCTTCGGCGGATGTCCGGGGTATTGGATCGCTCCGGCGAAAAGAGGGGAAGCCCCAAGGTCCCTGGCTGATCTCTCGGATGAGACGATATCAGCTCGCTAAGGTGTGTGTCCAGTAACGACAATCTTTGTAGAAAAGGAAATGGGATTTGCGGCAGAGCCGCAGGAAGGAGAGTATCATGGGTATCTTTGAGACGATTGCACGTATGTTCGGATTTGCAAGCGAAAACCAGCAGTGGGAGCAGCAGCGGCAGCTGCAGGAGCAGATGGATCAGATGATGGAAGACCAGCGGCAGATGAACGAGCAGATGACGAGCCAGATGATGGAAGACCTGCGGCAGCAGGAGGAGTTCACCCAGGAGACCGGCCAGCAGGCACAGGACATGGCGGAACAAGGTGCCTGGGAAGCGCAGGGAATCACGGAGGAAACTGACTGGGCGACGCAACAGGCCATGGAGGACGCTGCCGGGCAGAGCATGATGCCTTCGAGATGGATCAGCAGGCTATGGAGGATGCCGCCTGGGCGGAGCATGATGCGATGGATTTCATGGATACGGCAGAGCAGGAGGCGTGGGATGCCATGGACACGGCAGAGCAGGATGCCTGGGACTCCGTCGATAGTGCAGAAGATGCAGACTGGGCTGAGCAGGACTATGGGATGGATAGCAGCTGGGACGATGGAGCTGACGACTGGGCAAGCGATGACAGCTTCGATGACACCTACGACGACTACAATGACGATGGCTTTGATGATACCTACGACGACTACAACGACTACAACGACGACACTTGGAATGATGACTCTTGGAATGACAGTTCGTGGGATGATAGTAGCTCGTGGGACGACAGTAGCTCGTGGGATGACAGTAGCTCTTGGGATGATAGCAGCTCCTTTGATAGCTTCGGCTTCTAAAGGGATAGCGTATCCAGGTCTTTGCACTCGTCTTGCAGCCCATGGGAAAGCAACGGTTGCCTCTGAGGAGGCCCCGATGCTTTTCGGAGGGGCATTTTTCCTGCTCATGCAGAGATCTATGGAAAAGAAAGGATTCCGCTTTTTTTCGACAACCAGAGGAGAAAATCAGCGGTATTCTATATACGTCGAAAAGATAAAGGATTTGGGATTGCGGCGGGAGCCGCGGAAAAGGAGTTAACCATGACGACGAACACGATGAAGAAGAACGGCAAGAAGCTCCTCGCAGTGATGATGATGGCAGGCGTGCTCGGGATGACATCGCTGCCCCTGGGGGCGCCAAAGGCGGAGGCCTACCTCGTATCGAGCCAGCAGGAGCGCGTCTTCGGCGGCTGGATGACGGAAAAGTACGAGAAGAAGCACGGCACCTACGCCTCGGACTACGTCACAGACATCATGGACAACATCGTGGCGCACAATCGGGACAAGCTGAACTATGAGGACGGGAGCCACGCCCGCTACCTCTTCCCCGTCAAGGTCTCCCGCGAGAATCAGGAAAACGCCTTTACCTTCGCTGGCGGACAGATCTACATCACGGAAAAGATGATAAACCGCTTTCAGGAGGGCGATGCGTCCTACAACCCTGCGAACCTCTATGCAGCCTCGTCAACGGCGAACGTACTCGGTCATGAGGCAGGCCACTGGGCGAACTGCGATATGCTGAAGACCATGGACCAGTTCCTGACACAGAACTTCATCTACCAGTTCATCCCGATTCCCTCCAATGCGGTTTTCCTTGCCAACCTCGGGGCAAATGCCATGACAATCCTCTCCACGCGACAGCTCTCCTTCGACTCGGAGGCCGGGGCGGACGCCTCAGGGATGGAGTTCATCAAGAACGTGCCGGAATACTCCGTGGGAAGCCCCATCCCCATGTACCGCCGCTGGATGAGCTGGGGAGAGGCCACTGGATTTGACAACTATATGAAGCCTCACTCCACCGACGAGCTGCGGCTTGACCGGGTGCGGGAGGCGATCCGCAAGGATTCTGACGGCCACGTGCTGGTCTCCCGCGACGGCGAGCTGAACTACGATACCCGCGACTTCCTGGGCACCGGCTACGTCCCGAAGAACTCCTACGCCAGCGCGGCGGCGCGCACCACGTACCTCGCCGGACAGATTGCCACGAGCATCGAGCGAGGACGCTGGGCACCGGAAAATCTCGCCCTCGCGAAGGAATCCACGTACCTCAAGGGCGGCAGGGCCAATAAGACCGTCATGTACGTGAAGGATTCCAGCGGGCGCCCCTTCAAGTACCTCGGCAACTTCGATATCCCCTACGAGAAGGCGACGAGCGGGAACACGAGCAAGATGACGCAGTCGGAGAAGCAGGAGTACGAGACCATCCAGGCCATCCGTAAGCTCACCCTCGGCGTCCACGGCCCGTCCCTCAAGGCAAAGCTCCGCAAGCTGGAAAAGCAGAACAAGACAAATGGATGAAGGATTAGCGGATGCTCCCGCGGGAGCACACCGCCCTTCTGACCCATAGCACAGAAAGAGCCTGTTTCTCGGGACTTCCCGGGAAACAGGCTCTTTGTCATTCGGTGGTTTCGTAGCGGGCGATGGTTTTTCTCCAGCGGTCTGCAAGAATGCTGCGTATTTCCTTGCTGGCATCTTTTATGTTTTCCTTGCCCTTTTTTTCTGCATTCCCTGCCTTTGCGTCGTCTACGGATTCGTTTGTGACCACCCGCACGCCGGCACCGAGACTCATGAGCTTGTCGCATAGCTCATCCCGGTCAAAGTGGAAAAAGGAAATATCCATGTGGAAGCGGAAATCGTCGGGAGCATCCTTCAGTTCGTAGGCCGTCTTTTCGTAGCCAGTAAAAATCAGAAAGGCTCGCTCCATGGTATTGTAGAGATCGCGGAGCTCGATGGATACTTGGCGCTTCTGTTGACGATAGAATTTCCGAAGCTTTTCGGGCACATCCTTCGGTATTTTATCCTTCTCCGCCTCGACGAGAGGAAGCCGCTGGACGCTCATCTTGACGGCACGCTCCACAGGCTCGCCTGCATCCTTGTCTTCCGTTTCCTGCCATACGACGAGGCTGTAGGAATTCTCCACGATGTCATATTCGAGACGGACGGGGGCGGCGTGCCTGTCGAAGGTCTCGCCGTTTGCAGCTTGGTGGACATAATGAAGCATCGTTTTTTCAATGAGGGCCTTTTGGATTTCTGCGAGGTTTTTTGTCAGCTTCTCTCTTTCTGCGCTGCTGAGATTGTCCCTTGCCATGCGCTTCTTCCAGAATTTTTCAGGGACGAGCTTCTCCGTGTCCTTCAATTTTTCGTCAAGGATTTTCCATAGGTCCGGTGGCAGGAGGAATTTTGACTCAGGGGCATCGAGAAAGTCACGAAGCCAGGAGAGCTCTGAGGTGGTGGGGAGAATGGGGACGGGCTCTCTCATCCATTCCTTGAGCTCCTCTTTTTTGAGCTTCCATACGTCTTCAAATACGCTCTCATACTCTTCCCTGTCCTCTTCCTTGTAGGGGGAAAGCGACAGAAAGTGTCTGGGGATGCGATATAGCAAGTCAATGATCTCATTTTCGCGCTGGTAGTTTGTATCGATTCTATGCTCCTCGCAGCCCGTCTTTTCTTTCAAGTATTCAAGAGCTTCTTCGGGCGTCGTCTTGGCGATGTCATTTTGCAGGAGATGGAGGAGAGAGGTGAAGAGGATGCTGTTGAACTCGATGCTTTCATTCATAATATCGTGCCACCTCCTTCAAATCAGCCATCGTTCTTTTGTAGAGCTCTTTGCCCATGTGTGCGTCGAGGATTTCCACAGCGGGGAATAGTGTGCGAAGAAAAGGAAGAAAGCGCATCGCGTTTGGGGCTGGGAAGTGTACCTGGACATGGGCCGTATGGTCGTCTCCCTGCTGGAGAATTGTCACATCGCCGCGGCTGGAAAGACGTTGCAGGATCCTCTCCTTGTGCAGGGCATCCTGTGCAAAAATACGCAGCTCCACGATAGATCCATCCGGTTTCTGCTTGTTTTTCTGGTTTCTCCACTTTCTCTTATGGATGGGCTTGCCTTCCTCGCGGAGGATGACCTCGCTGATGCCATCGACACGTCGTGGGTCATTGCCGTTTTCGCCGACAATCTGAAAATATTGGCGATGATGCACCGTATCCGTGATGATTGCCTTGATGGGATATCCCTTCGGATCCCCCTCCTTGCTGGGGAGACAATGCTCCGGGGCGGTTTCCGTTTTTTCGTCTGTCTCGCTGAATAGCTTGAAGCCGATGCCCTGCCCTGTCTTTAATGCTTCAAGGGCAATTGCGACAACCTGCTCCTCCATCAAGGGGAGCGGACTTGTTCCTTTGAACTGATAGATATCGGGAACCTTGTTTTCCCGATATTCCCGATAAAGGAGGCCGAGGGTGTTGTTCAGATAGTACCCTGGAAGCGAGAGCAGGGCAAGGTTCTGGTAGAAGGCGATGCCGGCCATCAGATAGGAAACCTGTTGCTCTGTAAGGCCTTTCAGTGGATTGTTGGGAAGAATGTATTTTCCTTTCTTCAGCATGGATACGATGCCTGCTGCTTTTAGATTCCGAAACCATTCCCTCGCTGCCTGGGAATATAATTTATCTTTTTTCTTTGTTTTTTTCGAGGTATTTGAAGTATTTTCCGGTTCAAGGGCAGAAAGCCGCGTTTCCCAATGCAGCTGGAAGCGTCCCCATACATCCTCTCCTGTCAGTTCACTCGTTCGAGCAAACTTTCTTTTCCGCATGGCGATGGAGAGATATTTCAGAGCGAATATGTAGTAGAAGCACGTCCGTGGGAGGAGGGAAATAGAGGTGTAAAGCCGAGCTACCTCCCGTTTCGAGGAGAGGTAGCCATCGCCGCTGAAGCTGTAGTACACACGATTCCCCTCCTTGATGGAGCGGATTGTCTGCTCGCTCAGGATATACTCCATGCGATTGATGCTTTCGCTGATGGAGGTAGACTTTCCAGGATGAATATTTTCAACATTATCCTCATAGGTGCTTTGTGTATGTCCGCCAAAGGCAATCAACCGGGTCAGCTGGCGTACTTTCCAAGGATTTTTGAAATGGTTTGTGCTCATGCTTTGGCCTCCTTTCTTCTCATTTTAATGAAGATTCAAATACAGGTCAAGAAACGATTCCGCAAAAAATCGACAATCTATCCGCGCAAGTCCTGCTAGAATAGCATCATCAAAAGGAAAACACAACAATGCATTGTGGCAAGGCCACGGGAAGGAGTCCATCATGATCATCGTAAGGAATCTCACACACCGCCTCACCATTCTGTTCGCCGCATTCCTCCTCTGCACAGTTGCCGCCCTGAGCTACGCGCCCACTGCTTCGGCAACAGCAGGGGCTCAGGTCACCTACCAGGCGACAGGCATCCATATCCGGCCCCAAGAGGGCGTCGATGTGACAGTAACGCTCACAAATACAGGGAATCTGCCTGCCATAGTCGACCAGATAGGCATCGGGGTCTACATGACGGATGAAGATGGCGAAGAGTGGGAGGCCGGCACCGTATTCTTGGGCGCTGACAATGTAATCGTACCTCCCGGGGCGACAGTGGAGCATACGTATTTCCTCAAGGAGGAGAATACCCCGCCTCCCGATAGCGTTGTCTCCTGGCGGGCCGAGATAAATGAAATCGAAGGGTAAGGGAGGCCCCTGCGGGGGCCGAGCTCGCCGCCGGCTTCCAGCCAGGAGGCAAGATGTTCGCATAAGCCCTGCCGATAGCAGCTCATCAGACAACAACAATTGTGGCACAGCCACAGGAAGGAGTCCATCATGACTATCCAGAAGTATTTCACACACCGTATTTCCATGCTGCTTGCCGCATTCCTCCTCTGCGCCGCTGCTGCCCTGAGCCTCGCGCCCACAGCCTCTGCGGCACCCGCTGTCACCTTCGAGGCCACGAATGTCCAGATGCGTCACAGCTACGTTGATATCTACGGACGGTTTACCAATACGGGGGATACGGATGCCATCGTTGACACTTTCCATATTGACGTCAATATGACCGATGCGAATGGCGAGCACCTCTGGGATGACTCTAACACTTATTATGTCCTAGGTATCTATGTGCCGGCTGGCCAGACGGTGGAGCAAACCTTTACGATCTACAGCGCTTACTGCCCCTATACTGTGACGGATTATAGCTGGACGGTTGACTACAAGATCTACTGATAATCCAAGATGAAAGCCGGGGGAGAGGCCCTCTCCTCTGGCTTTGCCTTGGATAGCAGCCACACATTTCAGGAAGGATTGCGGCAGAGCCGCAGGAAGGAGTCCATCATGCAGAAGAAGCCACTTCATCACACTGAGCTCGAGTACCTCTTTGAGCAGTATGCCGACATGCCGAACCTCAATCGCGTCGACTTCCTCGTGCCCGCCCTCCAGGAACACAAGGCTCGCTACCTCCACACGAAGGACAACCGGAAGGACCACGTGCCGGTGGATATCGCCCTCGTGGATGGTGCCGTGCCGTCTCTGGCGGAGGACAAGAAGAGCGCATTCCTGCGCATGGTGGCGGGCGAAGGCCTCTTTGGCAGCGTGCGCGCGCTCTACCTGCCGGGAGGCGAGGGCCCCGCTGTGACACACTTCGCGGGCTCCGGCCGCATCCAGGCCTACGAGCCGAAGCTGAAGATGCACCGCCTCGGCGCCTACTACGAGCTCCTGCGGCGCATCGTGAAGGAGGAGTGCGGCCTGTCGGGACATACCGTGGAGAAGGTGGCAGAGCTCTCCGGCTTTTCGTACCACATGCGGGAAAAGCTCCACACCGTTTGGCTCGACGACATCCACGATGGCTCGGAGCTGGCGGCGGAGCGCATCCGTGAGGGAAGGAGCGAGTATATGGCACGGGTACGGCTGGCAGGGCTCGTCTACATGCCGCCTCTCCTGGGGAAGGACTTCCTGCATTTTCGCGTGCGCGTCCTCCGGAAGCCGACGGAAGAGAAGTATCCAATCAACTACCGCTCTGACATGGGCTTCGACTATGTGAACGTCATGGTGCGGGGGCGGGAGGAGGCGGAGCGCACCTGGTATGAGGTCCGTCAGGGCCGCCCCGTCTACCTGGAGGGCGAGCTCCAGCCCAGCTACTACGCGAAGCGCTACATGCTGGAGAATCGAAGGGAAGTGGCGGAGCTCCTGGGGGTCGACCCGGACTCCAGCATCATGGGGGAGCTCGACGACTTCTTCCACCCGAAGGCAAAGGCGGATAAGCTCTGGCACGTGCGCCACCATCTGACAGTCTGGGCAGATCGCCTCGTCACCGACGAGGAAGCCATCCGGGAGGAGGCGGCGGATGGATGGCCGGGCCGTAACAAGAAGCAGGAGGAAGAATCCTTGCCCGTTGCATCCTGAGGAGGAAAGGATCATGGTAGTCTATCTATTGGAAAAGGGGACGACGGCCCGCAAGGCCGGGGGACGGCTCATCGTGGAGCGGAAAGGGAAGCAGGTCTCCAGCACCCCCATCGCCACGGTGGAGCGGGTGCTCATCGGGCCTCTGGCCCAGGTCACGACCCAGCTCATCTTCGCCCTGCTGCAGGAAAAGGCGGACCTCGCCTTCGTCAGCGGAAAGGGGCGGACGGCAGGCGTCATCGAGACAGGGGAGACGACCCTCCTGAGCCTCTTTAGCCAGAAGCGGATCGCGGACTGCGCTCCCCTGCGCCTGGAGCTCGCCAGCCGCCTCGTGGTGGAGAAGATCCGCGGCCAGCGGGCCCTGCTGCTCCGCCACTGCAAGCGACTGGCGGGGGAGGAGCGGCAGGCGATCCGGGAGACCTCCTGGGGCCTTCGCGCCCTGCAGCAGAAAGCGGCGAGGGCTGGCTCCGTGGAGGAGCTCCGCGGCCTGGAGGGCATGGTGGCACGCAGCTACTTCCCAGCCCTCTCGCGGCTC
>CAMCRT010000043.1 GCA_945877355.1 uncultured Mitsuokella sp.
AGAGCGGGCTAATATGCTGGAATTCCAGTAGTTTCAAGGGTGCGAAGTTTGAGATACCATTGTTTTCTATGACATCACATGGTAGATTATATTCATGGGGGAATGAAGATGGACGTGATGACACCCGAGCAACGCCATCGGGCCATGGCATGCAATAAGAGCAAGGATACTAGGCCAGAAATCAGGTTTCGCAAGGCGCTTTATCATGCCGGACTTAGGTACCGAAAGAACTATAAGAAACTGCCAGGAGTCCCAGACATCGCTCTGACACGGCAGAAGATAGCCATATTCGTTGATGGCGATTTCTGGCATGCTCACGGTCACGAAGAGCATCCAGGTGAACAAATCATGACGCATCGAGATTACTGGACTAGACACCTTGCTCGAAATGTCGAGCGTGACAAAGAGGTCAACGACGCATTGACGGAGATGGGATGGCTAGTGCTTCGTTTCTGGGAATCAGACATACGGAAGGACATAAAAAAATGCGTACAAAAGGTTCTCATGTACGCATTATAGTCCAATATTATTTTTTCTTCGCGCAGAACGTTGCCTTGACGCCCACGACTGCCAAGGAATCAATTATCAGCTTCCTGTCTGGCTCCGTCATCGGCTGCTCGCCGTTGTACAGGCTGAGACATATGCGCGGGGTCTCTCCACCGAGAGGCTCTTGAGCTACGACCTGCAATGCCTTGCGCAGTGCGGTCTCCCACTTCAGTACGGTTCCCGGACTCAATATGTAGAACTTGCCGGACTTGCCTCTCAAGACGTACATGCCTTTATGTTTGCCTCCGAATTCCTGGATTATGCTGGCATCATCGCCATACACGTCTTTTATCAATTTTTCGGGAGGGATTGATTCCAGTGCCTCCTTCTTCTTCATCTTCGTGTAGGCATTCAGTATGGCATCTTTTATGTAGGTGCGCACATGGGCCTGTTCCATATACTCGGCGAGCTTCTTGCCGACCTTGGGGCTCTCTACCAGTCTATCTAGGAAACTCCCGCTGTCATATCGACTACATGCCATATAGCCGAATCGATCCGCCTCATCGAACACCTCCTTTTGTATGGCGATTTTCGTTTTCTTTGGCACTTTGCACGGCATTCAAAACCCCTCCGGAAATGTCAGTTTTACTTCGTCGTCAGAACCACTCAAGTCCGCCACGTCTTCTAGCCACGCATTGACGAAGCGCTCTGCACGGGCATCAGAGAATGAGACGAAACCGTTCTTTAGATAGACGATTTCACGTTCCTTGCCTTTCTCCTTGCCCTCGTTGTTCATTTCTACCATTTCAGCCATACGCCTTATGTCAGACACGAAGTCCAGCACGATGACGCGATCCTTGCCTTCTGCCAGCCGGAGACCGCGCCCCAATTGTTGCACGAATATCCTTCTGGAATGCGTGGCTCGCAGAAAGACCAAAATGTTTACGTCCGGTATGTCAATCCCCTCGTTCATGACATCGACCGCACAAGCAGCCACATAGTTCCCCGATGCGAAAGCAAGTAGCCTGCGACGACGCTCAACCTTGTCTACCCCTGACAGCGTTGTACACGGCATGCCAGCAGCCGACAACATCGCGGAAAATCGCTCACTATGCTCTATGGAAGGCGAGAAAACAGCAACCCTCGGGTTACGGATTTCCTTCACGACTTGTTCCAGCCTTGATATGACTGCATCGTCCCTTTGTGGCAAGAAAAGTCGCTTATTCAGATCCCGTATGGTCAGTTTTTTCTTGCTGAACTTCTGCATGTTTTCCCAGTCAATGTTGTCGCAAAGTATGCGATAATCCACTCGTGACAGGAAGCCCATGGCCATGCCGTCGACGAGTGATACTTTGGCCACGGCCTCGCCGAACATGGTCGAAAGACTTTGTCCGTCGCCTCGCCATGGAGTTGCCGTCATACCGACGAGAAACTTCGGACGCAAGTGGTCGATACAAGTCCTGAAACCATAGGCTAATGCATGGTGTGCCTCGTCAACGATGACAGCATCAAAACGGCTCGGTTCTATTCCGGATAGATATCCATAGAGCGTTTGGTATAGCCCGAAAGATATGCCTTCGGTACCGCGTGGGGGGAGACCAGCGAAGAACACGGACGTCGGTATCTCTTTGCCCAGTTGTGGCCAAAAGCCCTGCTCAAGCTGGATTGCCAAGTCTGTAGCATGGCAGAGCACCAGTATCCTCCTACACCCCCTCTGCCACAGGTTACGGGCTATTGTCGCGGCAATGACAGTCTTGCCCAGGCCAGTGGCGACCACGTAGAATGCTCGTTTGCGGCCATCATCGAAGAGTCGTGTCACCTTCTCAACAATGTCTTTCTGATATGGTCTCAGTTCACGGTGCCTGGCATGTTCTTCTGGCATCTTGTCTATGAGAGCCCTGAGGAACGCCCCGTTCCACAACTTGATTGGGTAGCCATGGGCTTCAAGCTCCCTTTGCCTATTAAGAGCCGTCTTCGTGAATTCCCCGTTGGTAGCGACCACGGCAACGTTGGTCTCGTACACGGACATCGCGTTAATCGCTTCGTTGATAGCAGACGGGCCGATGTATCTGTTACCGGACACCGCTTTCGACTGCACTACCCACGACGATGTACCCTTGCTATCATCTCGCGTGCCAATAACATCGCCACCCATATCACCGGAACCACCGATGACCTCCACGTTTTTCCACCCTATGTATCCCATGAGCCGGGCTATGGCGCGTTCCAGCCCGCTCCAGTCGTATCCTTGGGATATCTTGTCTGTGTAGAATGTCATGGACGGAGCTCCCGAGATAGAACATCAACGCTCAACGACATCCTTGTCAATTCTTCCTTGCTAAGTTCCAGCACGTAAGTTGTCGCGTTTTCCGCTTCTTTTATGCACGCGAGGATTCGTTCCCTCGAGTCCTCGCGCATCCGAGCCGTAGTATTGGCATCGCCAATGCATATGTCGGAATAGGGGGCCGAGAATACCTTTCCATCGAACAATGATTCTGGGAATTTGTTGACGAGCCTATACAGCGTCTTGAATGGCACGTACTCCATCGCGTCAAAGGCGTCCTCGTCCTTGTTTTGAAACTTCTTAAAAAGAGCGGTATTTCCAGACTTCAGAATGCTGTTGGCCGTGACTTCTACATCACCGCTAGACTCATGTATGCAACTCACGACTTCTCTGGGCCTATCCTTCAATGCCTCAATCATGCGTTCACGTATGTACTCGAGTGTGCTGTTCGCTCGTTCAGCAAGAGACTGTTTGTCTATCTTCGAATCTTCCATGGAGACGCTAACGAGTTCGGAAAGTACTGCCACCATGTCTGGCAATGCGTCTCTTGCTTTCAGCTTCTCCGCCATGTACACTAGGAGCAACATCTTGGGAGTGAACGGATATGATGTCAGCAAAGGATGCATTTTGTCATAGACAAAGTCGCAATCTATACCCATCGAACGGGCAAGACCCGGGTGGCGGCCATGCTCTCCGATGTGCTGCTGCGGGCTGGCTGGGCGGCGAAGATCCTCTTCCTCGCCGACCGGACGAAGCTGGTGAGCCAGGCAAAGGGCACCTTCTCCAAGGTATTCCAGGACACCTACTCCCTCGCCAGCCTCCTGGAGCAGAAGAAGGGGGAGGACCCGGCCACGAGCCGCATTGTCTTCTCCACCTATCCCTCCATGCTCCACGCCATCGACGGGCGGCGGAGAGCGGACGGCAGCCGCCTCTTTACCCCCGGCTTCTTCGACCTCATCATCCTGGACGAGAGCCACCGGAGCATCTACAACAAGTATCAGGAAATCTTCGACTACTTCGACGCCATGCGCCTGGGGCTCACCGCCACGCCGAAGGACGATATGGATCACAATACCTACGCCTTCTTCGACCTGCCGGACGGGGAGCCCACCTACTACTTCGGCTACGAGGAGGCGGTGGAGGGGAAGTATCTCGTGGACTACGAGACACGGGAGTACATCACGGAGCGCATGAAGGAGGGGGTGAAGTACGAGGCCCTCTCCGAGGCGGATCGGGAGGAGTACGAGCGCACCTTCGGCACGGTGGACGGGGCCGAGCGCATCGGCGGCAGAGACATCCGCCCGGAGCTCTTCAACAAGACCGTGTTTAATCGAAAGACCATCGAGCTCGTATTGGAACGCCTCATGGAGGAGGGCATCCACGTGGATGACGGGGACAAGCTGGGCAAATCCATCATATTCGCCAAGAACCACCGCCACGCCGAGGCCATCGCCGAGCGCTTCCGCGCCATGTACCCGGAGCTCGGCGACGACTTCATCACCGTCATCGACTACCAGGTGAAGTACTCCGACAAGCTCATCGACACCTTTGCAGATCCCTCGAAGCGGCCCCAGATTGCCATCTCTGTTGACAAGCTGGACACGGGCATCGATATCCCCGAGGTGGTGAACCTCGTCTTCTTCAAGGTGGTGCAGTCCTATAGCAAATTCTGGCAGATGATCGGCCGGGGCACGAGGCTGTGTGACGATCTCTTTGGCAAGGGCCGGAGGAAGGAGCGGTTCCTTATCTTCGACTGGGGTGGCAACTTTGCCTTCTTCAGCCTGCCGGAGCATCGGGGGAGCGATGGGAAGGCCACGCCCTCCCTCACGGCCCGCATCTTCTCCCTGAAGGGCTGGATCCTCCACCTGCTCCACGAAAGCGGCGAGGAGGCCCTGCAGGTGGCAGAGGGAGCACCGGCCTACGGGGCGGATATCAAGAGCAAAGCCGCCCTCTTTTCCTCCCTGGCCAGCGACATGCGGGAGACGGTGGCGGCCATCGACCGGGAGAGCTTCGTGGCGAAGAACCACGTGAAGACCATTAAAAAATACGCCGCAGAGGGCGTATGGGAGTCCCTGTCGAAGGAGGAGGCCCAGGAGGTGGAGCGGGAGCTCGCCCCGCTCATCGCCGTGCGGGAGGCGGAGGACGTGCAGACCCGCCGCTTCGACGCGCTCCTGCTCTCCCTCATCGCCGCCCGCCTCTCTGGAAAGGCGGCAGACGCCGGCGAGGGGCGGCTCCTCGATACGGTGAAGAAGCTCCGGGAGCCAAGGCTCCGCACGATACCTGCCGTCAAAGAAAAAGCGGCGTTCCTGGGCCGGCTCGCCACGGGCGGGGCCATCGCCCAGGCCAATGCGGTGGAGCTGGAGAACATCCGCCGGGAGCTTCGCACCATCGTCCAATTCATCGACATGGAGCCCGGCCCCGTCTACTACACGGACTTCACCGACGAGAAAATCGACCTGCCCGCCTCCGGCCCCATCCTCTCCCCAAAGCCCGCCGAGTCCTACCAGGAGAAGGTCAAGGCGTACCTAAAGGAGCACGGCACGAATATTGCCATCCACAAGCTCCACACGAATATCCCTCTGACGGAGACGGACGTGAAGGAGCTGGAGCGCATCTTCTGGCAGGAGCTGGGCACCGAGGCGGAGTACCGGGCGAGCTACGAGGACAAGCCCCTCGGGAAGCTCGTGCGCTCCATCGTCGGCGTGGACCGCGCCGTGCTGGAAGCGGCCTTCTCCCGCTTTCTCCAGACGAATACACTGACCGCCACCCAGATGGACTTCCTGGAGACGCTGCTGGGCTACATCGCAAAGAACGGCTATCTCGAAAACCCCGGTGCGGCCTTCAAGGCGGAGCCCTTCAAGACCTACGGCGGTATCTCGAAGCTGTTCAAGACCCCCGCAGAGAAAGCGATCGCAAAGGATATCATGGGGACGGTAAGGGAAATCACCGAAAACGCGGGAATCGCTTGAGATGGGGCTTGCTCCCTGCAGTAACGTTTTGGGCCTCGCCCTTCAGTCTGGGAATCATCTTTCCCGTAGACTCCCCCTGACCCTGTCGGGCCATCCCCCTCGAGAGGGGGACGAGTCTTGCTTGGAAATCTTGCAATGGTATGGAATATCGGAGAAGCTCGCTAGGGCGTTGTTCTCGGAAGAAACAGGTGCGCGAATTTACGCAAGACAGAGAGCATCCAGGTTGCAGCTTTCCATCGAGAGCAAGTGACGAGCCTGCATACCTCCCTCCTGAGGGAGGTGGCACGCCGAAGGCGTGACGGAGGGAGTCTTGATGCTGGTAGCAGCATATTTCTAACAAAAGCTTTGACAGGAGGTTGTTCATTTGAATTGCCTTGTATGTAAATCCGGGACGATGATTCCGGCAGAGGAGAGCTATTTTGCGCAGGTGGAAAGCGGCTATGTGATTATCGAGAAAGTGCCCTGCTACAAGTGCGAACAGTGTGGCGAGGTTGTGTTTTCTGCAAGTGTTCTGGAGCGCATTGACGATATTCTGGAGGAGTTGGAAAAGCTCTCCAGCAAAATTTCTATTGTGGACTACAGTACGGCAAATGATAAGAAAATAGCTTGATGGAAAAAGCTGTATGAGCTATATAGAGATTCTGGAATAAATCGCAAGATACCAATATCTGATGAAACGCCCCTTTGAAGGATGACGAGGAGAGACAGAAATGAAAAGAACGATTCTGATAGCGGCCTTGCTCGTTTCACTGAGCTTATCGACTGCATCGGCAACGGTCGGCAGCGGGACGGATAAGGGCACGAATTATGAGATGACCTATCCGCTTGTTTATGTGGATGACAAGCAGGCGCAGAACCGAATCAACCAGGACATCTATCATTTCAATGGGGATGAGGTCGAGTATTTCAATCGGAAGAATCGGTAGGAGGAGATGAGGGATGAAGGTACGGAACTTTCTAGCGGCAGTCCTGATTGGCATTGGCATGATGTTCATGAGCACCGGGGCTGCACAGGCTGGCAGCTATGTGGATGATGTCAAGCTGGCAACGCAGGACCCCAACGTGATTCTTACTGTCTACATGGGGATGTCCGCCCAAGACTTGGAGGCGAACTTCGCTGGGGCGAAAGACTGGAAACTTGCGGAGAAACGAAAATCCCATCGATTTACTTGGTCTTCAGAGAGGATTCCTTTTACGACCTACATCTTTGTCAAAGGGAACGTAGGAAAAGATACGGTTTGCGAGACTTTGCAGGTTGATGTCGAAGATGGTGCTGGAGTCGTGCTCGCTGAGATTGGTTTCTTTACGAATTATCGGTCAGTTGCGGCGGATATCAAGGAAAGAATCTATCAGGTATTGGTCAGCTATCACGGGAAATCCAGTTGGCGTGACAGCCAATATAGCTCTGCAGTGTCTTGGTTGCTGAATGACAAGGATATATCGATGTACGTACATGACAGAAACAAATTCAGAGTGGCACTGAAGGGGCGGATTGACGAAAGGAGTGAAAAGCAAAATAAGAATAATCCCGCTACCCAATATACATATTGGGTAAAGTATGGGCTGCAGTCAAAAAAATGAGGGCAGTTTTTCTCTAAAAGATAATGAATTGTTTCCTTAGAATAAAAGGCCTTCCTCGATTACGAGGGAGGTCTTTTGCGTATAGAGAGACGGATTATCTGATAGGAATTTTGTGTCGAACACACGGTTTTCCACATAAAATTTTTTATAGGGCCCTTGGAGAAGGGGACGGCTTTATAGCTTCTCGTAGACACTGCTCCGATGGGCGATGGAGATAGCGATGATGACGAGCTCCTCGTCACGGATTTCGGCAACAATGCGATAAAAGCCGACACGATAGCGCCAATAGCCTTTTTTGTCCCCGGTCAGCGCCTTCCCGTATGCGCTGGGCACTGCGGTTCCCTGGAGGTTTTTCTCCATCCAGGCGATGATTGTCTTGCGTATCGGTGCATCGATTTTGGCGAGCTCCTTCTGGGCACGTTTCGTGAGGAAGAGCTTATAGGCACTCATGAATCAAGCTCCTTGATGGCCTCTGAAAAGGGGATCAGCTCGAGGGAGCCCTCTTCTTTCGCCTTCCCATATTCGTCGATGGCACGGAGATCGTACTCTTCCTCCAGCCGCTCAAAGGCTAGCTTTTTCATCAAGGTGGAAATCCCGCATTGGAACAGATCGGCAGCCTTTTGGAGAGCCTCCGCCTCCTGCTCATTGACGCGAACGCTGATTACGGCACTCATACTCTATCCCTCCTTGTGTCATACAGTTGTCATACATTTATGATAGACGATTTCCGGGGGGTTGTCAAACAGGGATGCTGCTATATGGACATTCGTGCGCGTAGTTTGGTATAATCTTAAGAGCATTTCAAATGAGGAAAGGGAGAGTCTATGCTTTCACAGGAAGAACGGAACAAGGTGGATAGGATCTGGCTGGATTTTCACAGCAATGGCATCGCCATCCCCTCGGATGTCATCGAGCAGTTCAACTATCTCATATTCCTCCGGCAGCTGGATGAGCGGGAGGCGACGGCGGAGGCGGACGCGGAGCTCCTGGGGGAGGACTACGAGCCGGAGATTTTCCGCACGGAGGAGCAGCAGGCCTATCGCTGGTCCCGGCTCCTCGCCATGACGGACGTGGAGGAGCGCTTCCGCCTGGTGCAGGGGGAGGTCTTCCCCTTCCTGAAGACCCTCGGCAGCGAGGAGTCCGCCTTTGGTCGGTATATGGAGGACGCGGTCTTTAAGATACCGACACCTCTCGCCCTCGACAAGATCATGCTGGGCATCGAGGAGCTGGCCCTGGGGGATGAGGACAGCAAGGGCGACCTCTACGAGTACATGCTGTCGAAGCTGGGCACCTCGAAGGTGAACGGCCAGTTCCGCACGCCCCGCCACATCATCCGCATGATGGTGGAGATGGCCTCGCCCCAGCCAGAGGACTGCATCGTGGATCCCGCCATGGGGTCGGCGGGCTTCCTGGTGGCGGCGGAGGAGTATGTGCGGGCCCACCATCGGGAGGCGCTCCAGCGGGCGGAGGTGGCGGAGCACTTCCAGCGGGAGATGTTCCACGGCTTCGACAACGACACCACCATGCTGCGCATCGGCGCCATGAACCTCATGCTCCACGGCCTCGGGGAGGCGGACATCGCCTACAAGAGCAGCCTGTCGGAGACGGGGGACAAGGGGCGCTACACCCTGGTGCTGGCCAATCCCCCCTTCAAGGGGACGCTCGACGCGGCCCAGGTGAATCCCGCCCTCCTGAAGATCGCCAGCTCCAAGAGCACGGAGATCCTCTTCCTGGCACTAGTCCTCCATCTCCTCGCCATCGGCGGCCGGGCGGCGGTCATCATCCCGGCGGGCATCCTATTTGGCTCCTCCCGGGCCCACAAGGCCATCCGAAAGGCTCTCATCGACGACAACAAGCTGGAGGCGGTGGTCTCCATGCCCAGCGGCGTCTTCAAGCCCTACGCCGGCGTGGCGACGGCCATCCTCTTCTTCGTCAAGACGGACCATGGCGGCACGGAGGACGTGTGGTTCTACGACATGAAGGCGGATGGCTACAGCCTCGACGACAAGCGCACCCCCGTGGAGGAAAACGACATCGAGGACATCCTCGCCCGCTGGGGAAATCTGGCGGCGGAAAAGGACCGGAAGCGCACAGAGCAGAGCTTCCTCGTCCCCGTGGAGGAAATCCGCGCCAACGGCTACGACCTCTCCTATAATAAGTACAAGGAAATCGAGTACACGCCAGTGGAGTACCCCAGCACGGAGGAATTGCTGGCGGAGCTGGACGCAGTGGAGGCGGACATCGCCAAGGAAATGGGCGCTCTGCGCGGGATGCTGCGTGTTGCAGAGTAAATGGGCTCGCCAAACAAAAGTGGCAGAATACGTGGAATGATTGTATGAAGAAACAAGCTTTCAATGAGTTTTTTGAGGACGTAACAAGAACGGCGCGGAAAATCCCCAAGATGGATTATCAAGAGCAGGGAAAATATCCGATTATCGACCAAGGGCAGGAATTTTGCTCGGGCTATACGGACGAAGAAGATGGATTGTTTACGGATGTCCCCGCCTTTATTTTTGGCGACCACACGCGAATTATCAAATATGTCGATAAACCGTTTTTCCTAGGTGCTGATGGAGTAAAGCTTCTTCAACTGCGCGATAAGGAGCATAATATCCCGAAGTATTTCTACTATGCGCTCTTGCAACAGGACATACCTGATACGGGGTACAATCGCCACTTCAAATGGCTGAAGGAAACCTTCTATGACGTACCTGCCATGGGGATACAGCAAAGAAGAACGGAGATACTCTCCAAACTAGATGCGGTGCTGGAAAAGCGGCAAAAGCAGCTTGCCTTGCTCGATACGATGGTGCAATCCCGCTTTATCGAACTATTCGGCGACCCGGTGACGAATCCGAAGGGATGGCCGGTACAAAAATTGGTCGAGATATGTGAGAAAGTAACGGATGGAACGCATTTTTCGCCTGAGAGCTATGAGACTGGGCCATACAAATATGTCACCGCAAAAAATATTAAATTAGGAGGGTTTGACTTTTCAAATATTTCCTACGTGCCGGAAGAAGTTCATAAAGAGATTTATAGCAGATGCAATCCAGAATATGGAGATGTGCTGTACATTAAGGATGGTGCTACTACGGGCATAGCGATGGTGAATTCTTTGAAAGAAGAATTTTCATTGTTATCCAGTGTTGCATTGATAAAACCTAAATCGAATGAACTGAATGGGCATTTTTTGTGTGGTGTGCTTAATAATGAGCACATGTACCAACATATAAGAGCTATGATGGGCGGTGCAGCTATAACAAGATTGACAGTTGCGAAAATAAAGCCGTTTAAGATTCTCGTGCCGCCAATTTCATTACAAAATCAATTTGCCGATTTTATCGTGCAAGTCGATAAATCAAAAGCCGTCCTTCAGCGCTCCATCCGTGCCCTGACCACCCTGAAAGCCTCCCTGTCCCAGACCTGGTTCGGCCCAGGAGCCGCCGACCCCTTCTATGCGCCGGAAAACATCTCCTATTTGAAGAAAGTCGTGACAGACGTAAAAAACGGCACCGCAAAATTCGCGGAACATGACCTTATCGGGGATGAATAAAAAGGACTAAATCATGTAGTTTCTGGCCCCGTCCTTCCGCCTTATAACAGCGTCCTCGCAGACTCCCCCTGACCCTATCGGGCCATCCCCCTCGAGAGGGGGACGAGGCTAGGCTCAGTCGGTCGCAATGGCATGATACTCTGGCACAGACTCTTTCATCCCTGCAGGAAATTTGGGAGCGACAGAGTGATAGCACAGGGGGATGCCCCCCGGAGGCTTGTAATCCAGCGGATGAGTCCACCGGTAGCAGCAAGCCATTGCAAGCGTGGGAAACTTGCTTGCCTCCCTCTAGAGGGAGGTGGCACGCCGAAGGCGTGACGGAGGGAGTCTTGATGCTGGCCGTGACGGTTTGCGACACGACTGTAAATGAAAAAGACGATGGCTCGTTTTTGAACCATCGTCTTTTGCGTTCTTATGGTATTTTCTTTTAGGCTTCGGCTTCCTGGAGCTGCGCTTCCTCCTGCTCCAGGGCGGGGGCGGCTTTTCTTGAGCCGTTCAGGCGGTACTGGATGGTGAGGACCAGGAGGCCGGAGAGGAGCATCATGGCGCCCATGATGTAGTAGCCCATGTCGAAGCTCCCCGTGTTTACCTTGATCCAGGCCATCATGTTCGGGCCAACCCAGCCGCCGATGTTGCCGCAGGAGTTGATGAGGCCGATGGCGCCAGCGGCGGCGGGGCCCGTCAGGAACGTGGTGGGTATGGTCCACCAGACGCCCATGGCGGCGTGGATGCCGATGGCGGAGAGGCAGACGAGGAAGAGAGCGACGGGGAGGCTATGGGCGAAGGGGGAGAGGCCGAGGCCCACGGAGCCCACGAAGAGGGCGCCGGCCACGTGCCAGACCTTGTCGCCGGTCTTTGTGGCGGTATAGCTGATGATGAGCTGCACGACGAGGGCTGCCGTCATGGGGATGGCGATGGCACCGCCGAGGAGGGACGTGGAGAGGCCGGAGAGCTCCTTGAGCACCGTCGGCATCCAGAAGTAGAAGCCCCAGAAGCCCACGACCCAGAGGAAGTAGATGAGGCAGAGCTTCAGGACCTTCGGGTCGGAGAGGGCCTTGGCGACGGAGTATTTCTTGACCCGATGCATGGCCTCCTGCTCGGCGTTGAAGTTGTCGGCGAGGTATTTCTTTTCCTCGGCGCTGAGCCAGGAGACCTGCTCCGGACGGTCCTTCACGCCAAAGAAGAAGAAGACGGCGAAGGCGAGGGCGGGGATGGCCTCCAGGATGAAGAGCTCCTGCCAGCCGTGGAGCCCGAAGAAGGAGCTCTCAAGAAGCACACCGGCGAGAGGCGCCCCGAGGATGTTCGAGAGCAGGAGGCTCGTGAGCATGAGGCTCGTGGCCCGGGACCGCTCGCGCCCGGTGAACCAGCGGGGGAAGAGGACGGAGTAGATGACGGGGTAGAGGCTCGCCTCCGAGGCTCCCAGCAGGAAGCGGCAGAGGAAGAACTGGGTCTCCGTGGTGATGAAGGCCATGAAGACGCAGACGAGGCCCCAGGTGAACATGATGCGGGAGATCCATTTCGTGGCGGAGAAGTGGGCGGCCACGAGGGAGCCCGGAATCTCGAAGATAAGGTAGCCCACGAAGAAGATGCCGGCACCGGCGCCGAAGACCTCCGGCGTGATCCACGGGAGATCCGCCGTCATGGTGAGCTTTGCGTAGGCGATGTTGACCCGGTCGATGCAGGCGATGATGGACACGAGGAAGACTGGCAGTATGATGCGCAGATCCCGCATTCGTTTCAAATGGTCAAAATCGATGGTTCCCATAGGTTTCCCCTCCAAAGAAATAGATACGACACAAGAGCAGGGAGCATTTCGGCAATAAAAAAACCGCCCCTAAAACAGGGACGGAGAACTTTCCGCGGTACCACCCACATTCCCCATGGCAAAGCCACGGGACACTTTCCGACGTACACCAGAGGAGACCCTCATCATACGCGGCTTCTGTAACGGGAAGCTGCCGTAGGCGCTTACTTGCCTTTGCTTTCTGCGCTATGCCTCGAGGAGGATATTCCGTTTCCGCCAGTCGCCGACTTTCACCATTCTCGGCTCGCTATCCACTGGGAGAGGAAATGTACTTGTTCCTGTCATGGGCTGTTTGCTCTGTATGGACTTGTGTTTTGATTACGGGTACAATCCTAGCGCGATTGTGTTGCCTTGTCAAGGGCTTTTTTGAAATTTTTTGGAAGAGGTTTTCTTGACAAAGGGAAGAGGATTCTTTATAGTGAACGATAGAAATGAGGATAGCAATCTGCCATCCGAACATCGAGAAGCGCCCCGTGGATTTAGGCACCTGCGGGGCGCTTTTTATTGACATGGTATAGGGCGTGTTGTAGAATAGGGTTGGACTTTATACCAGATACCAGCTATTGTTGCGGCCAGGGCTTGGCCGCGTTTTTCAAAGGGGTGCTCTTTTTCCATGCCGGATTATATGTTTGCCTTCGTCATAGCTCTCGCGGTGGCTCTTCTCGTGACGCCCGCTGTCATCAAGTTCGCGGCAAAGACGGGGGCGATGGATGCGCCGGATCCGCGCAAGGTGCATAAAAAGCCGATTCCCCGCATCGGCGGGATCGGCATCTACCTGGCTTTCCTCGTGGCGGTGCTGGCCATCCTTGCCTTTACGCCCGTCACGGACGAGGTCATGATGGAGCTGGTGGGGCTTCTGATCTCGGGCTCCATCATCGTCCTCGTGGGCATCATCGACGACTACAAGAACCTGCCGGCGAAGGTGAAGCTGGTGGGCCAGATCATCGCGGCGGCGGTGCTGGTGCTGGGCTTCGATGTGCGCATCGACTTCATCACGGACCCCTTTGGCGACTATCTCTATCTTGAGGTCTTCGCCATCCCCGCCACCATATTCTGGCTCGTGGGCCTGACGAATACGGTGAACCTCATCGACGGTCTGGACGGCCTCGCTGCAGGCGTGTCCACCATCGCATCGATTACGATATGCCTCGTGGCCATCCAGCAGGACATCGCCCTCGTGGCGGTGCTGACGGCGGCCCTCGCCGGCGCGGCCCTGGGCTTTCTCTACTACAATTTCAATCCGGCCCGCATCTTCATGGGGGACACGGGGAGCCAGTTCCTGGGCTTCATGCTGGCGGGCATCTCCGTCATCGGCGCCGTGAAGAGCACGGCGACCATCGCCCTCATCGTGCCGATCCTGGCTCTGGGACTCCCCATCCTCGACACGACCTTCGCCATCGTGCGGCGCTATCGGGGCGGCGTGCCCATCTTCAAGCCGGACAAGGGCCATCTCCATCATCGGCTTCTCGACCGGGGCTTCACCCAGCGGCAGGCGGTGCTCCTGATGTACGTCATCAGCGCGCTTCTCGGCCTTGCGGCGGTGGCCCTGACGGAGGTCAGCGGTCAGCTCGCCATCGTCATCGTGGCGGTGGTGGTATTCGCCGTGCTCTTCGGCGCCAAGAAGCTGGGCATCTTCCGCATGAACGACTCCGCCCATCAACACTAAGGCACAGATTACGAGGTATCATAAATGGAAAAGAAGAAAATCAAGGTCATGACGGTCTTTGGGACGCGGCCGGAGGCCATCAAGATGGCGCCCATCGTGCTGGAGCTCCAGAAGCATCCAGACACCATCGAGCCCATTGTCGCCGTCACGGCTCAGCATCGGGAGATGCTCGATCAGGTGCTCTCCCTCTTTTCCATCAAGCCCGACTACGATCTCGACATCATGGCGGCGGGCCAGACCCTTTTCGATATCACGACGAAGGCCCTGAACGGCCTTGATAAGGTACTGACGGAGGCAAAGCCCGACATCGTCCTCGTCCACGGGGACACGACGACGACCTTTGCGGGGGCCCTTGCCGCCTACTACCACCAGACGACGGTGGGCCATGTGGAGGCGGGCCTTCGCACCCATAATAAATACTCCCCCTTCCCGGAGGAGATGAACCGCCATCTGACGGGCTGCATCGCGGATCTGAATTTCGCCCCCACGGAGACGAGCGAGCGCAATCTCCTGCTGGAGCACGCGGACTCGGCCACCATCTTCATCACGGGCAACACGGTCATCGACGCCCTGCACCATACGGTGAAGAAGGACTATGTGTTCGAGGATGAGACGCTGAAAAAGGTGGACTTCACCGGCAAGCGCGTCATCCTCGTGACGACCCATCGCCGGGAGAACCTGGGGGAGCCCATGCGCCACGTCTACAAGGCGCTGAAGGACCTGACGGAGGAGTTCGACGATGTGGAGATCGTATTCCCCGTCCATCGCAATCCGAAGGTACGGGCTGTGGTGAAGGAGGAGCTGGGAGGGCTCGATAAGGTCCACCTCATCGAGCCTCTCGACTACGAGCCCTTTGCAAACCTCATGAGCCGCGCCCACCTCATCCTGACGGACTCCGGCGGAGTGCAGGAGGAGGCGCCGGCCCTCGGAAAGCCGGTGTTGGTGCTCCGGGACACGACGGAGCGGCCGGAGGCGGTCGCTGCCGGCACGGTGAAGCTCATCGGCACGGACGAGCAGCGGGTTTACGAGGAGACGAAGAAGCTCCTGACGGACGGACACGCCTACCACGCCATGGCGGAGGCGGTGAATCCCTACGGGGACGGGCAGGCGGCCCGCCGCATCATCCAGGCCATCCTCTATCACTACAATCTCGCGGAGGAGCGGCCGGATGTCTTTGAAGGAGCCTGAGAAAAAGGACGGGAAGCAGGAGGGCTTCGGCGATGTCATGCGCGCCTTTGGAATCCTCAGCGGCGTGGGCATCTATCTCTGCGCCTTCATCGGGGTATTCCTCTTTTTGGGGAAATGCGCCGATGATTTCCTGGGCACGGGCAATGTGGCGAAGGTGATATGCCTCGTCCTGAGCTTTCCCGCCGCCTTTTACTCCCTATATCGCCAGCTAAAAACGTATCACATGGTCTGAACAGGCACGAATTGAGGGATTTTCATGGACGAATCTCAGAGCCTCGAGCAAATGGCGCTGCAGCGCGTGCTCGGCGAAATCGGTGACGGCATCCTCTTGACGGATGACAAGGAAAATGTTGTCTATATGAATGCCGCAGCCAGGAATATCCTCCAGCTGGAAGGGGACGGCTGCGGAGAGCCCTTCGCTGCCCTCTGCCCCCTGGTGGATCTCGCCACGGGGCGGGAGTTCGCCAGCCCCCTTCGGGAGGTCATGGCAGAGGGACGGCCAAAGGGCTTTGCCCGGAATGTGGGCCTGCTCCTAGGGGGTGCGCCCCACTATCTCTCTGCCACCTGTTCGCCCATCTCCAGCGAGGGGGAGGAGCACAAGGTCGTGGGCTGCAGCATCATCCTCCGGGATGTGACGCGCATCCGGGGCCTGGAGCTCAAGCATGAGGTGGATGAGACCCAGCTCCGCATCGCAAAGTCCGAGGCGGAGCAGGCGGCGGGGACGAAGGCCCGCTTCCTCTCGAACATGAGCCACGAGATCCGGACGCCCATCAATGGCATCCTGGGCATGATGGATCTGGCCATGCGGGAGCCTCTGACGGAGTACCAGACGAAGTGCCTGCGCCGCGCCCATGGGAGGGCCCATGACCTGCTGCAGCTCCTGGACGACATCCTCGATTTCTCCCGCCTGGAGGCGGGTAAGCTCACGCTGAGCTCCATCCGCTTCGACGTGCATCAGGTGATACGCCATCTCATATCGGTGTACAAGCGGGAGGCGGAGAAGAAGGGGCTCACCTTCACACTGGAGGAGCCGAAGGATCTGCCGCGCTTCGCCGTGGGGGATCCCCAGCGGCTGCGCCAGATATTCCGCGCCCTCATCTCGAATGCGCTGAAGTTCACGTCGAAGGGCTCCGTGCGGGTGGGCGGCTTCCTCGGCACCCACAATGGGCAGAAGACGCTGGATTTCTTCGTCCATGACACGGGCATCGGCATGGGCCGGGTGGAGCAGAAGCTGCTGTTCCGCCCCTTTAGCCAGGGGGACAACTCGGCGACCCGCCGCTATGGCGGCACGGGCGTGGGCCTCATCCTCGTGCGGGATATCCTGGCCCTTATGCACGGCGGCATCTCCGTCCAGTCCTCCATGGGCATCGGCACGAAGATCCTCTTCTGGATCCCCTACGAGGCGGCAAAGTCGGCGGACGAGGAGTTCCGGGAGCGGGGGGTCTATATCAATCCCTTGCGCGGGTCGAAACAAAAGACAAAGAAGCGGGACGCCTCCGTGGAGGCGCTCATCGCCTACTGCAATGCGAAGTATTCCCGGTTTCAGAAGGAAAAGGAGAAGGGGGCGGACAAATGAAGATACTCGTAGCGGAAGATGACAGCGCGAGCCGCGAGGTGCTGGAGACGTACATGGCGACCTTCGGCGCCTGCGATGTGGCGACCGATGGCATGGAGGCCATCGACAAATATCTCGAGAGCCTGGAAAAGGAAGAGCCCTACGACCTTCTCTGCCTCGACATCATGATGCCGAAGGTGGACGGCCTCAAGGTCCTCGGCGTCATCCGGGGCTTCGAGGAGCAGCATGACATCCCCGAGGAGGAGCGCACGAAGATCGTCATGGTGACGGCAGTCGCCGCCATGGAGTGCGTGGACGAGGCCTTCGAGCTGGGCTGCGATGCCTATGCTTCAAAGCCCATCGATCTGAAGAAAATCGAGGAGCTCATGGGGACGCTTGGCTTCCAGGAGCCGAAAAACTGACCGAGAATTTGACGCAGCAGGAAGGATTCTCCTCCTTTTGCGCGAATAAGACACATATACAGCGAATGAAAGCGGTTCCTTGGTACATGCCAGATGCCGCAGGAAAGCAAGACAAGGAGATGTTCTCATGATAAAGAAAGCGATTGCCGTCATGACCTCTGGCGGGGACAGCCCCGGCATGAACGCGGCGGCGCGCGCCGTCGTCCGCACGGCGCTTTTTGAGGGCGTGGAGGTCTACGGCATCAACAACGGCTACCAGGGCATGGTGGACGACGACATCGTTCCTCTCGACCGCAAGAGCGTCAGCGACATCATCCAGCGGGGCGGCACGTTCCTGGGGACGGCCCGCTGCATGGAGTTCAAGACGCCGGAGGGTCGCAAGAAGGGCTTTGACAATCTCGTGAAGCGGGGCGTCGAGGGCCTTGTCATCATCGGCGGCGACGGCAGCCTCACGGGCGGCTCGCTCCTCTCGAAGGAGACGGGGCTCCCCATCGTGGGCCTGCCGGGCACCATCGACAATGATGTCTGGGGCATGGACTACACCATCGGCTGCGACACGGCAGCCAATACCATCGTGGACGCCATCAACAAGCTCCGCGATACGGCCTCGGCCCATCGCCGCATCATCCTCGTGGAGGTCATGGGACGCCACTCCGGGTGGCTCGCCATGATGTCGGGCATCGCCGGCGGCGCGGAGTACATCCTGGTGCCGGAGGTCAAGTTCGACATGGACGAGATGTGTACGGAGCTGAAGGAGATGTACGCGGCTGGCAAGCGCTACAGCATCATCGTTGTGGCGGAGGGCGCTGGCTCTGCCGTGGAGCTGGGCAAGGTCGTGGCGGAGAAGACGGAAATCGACACCCGCGTGTCGGTGCTGGGCCACATCCAGCGTGGGGGCTCGCCCACGGTGGAGGACCGCATGAAGGCCTCCATGCTGGGAGAGAAGGCAGCGCTTGCCATCATCTCCGGCGCCACAAACGTGGTCTTCGGCTTCAACGAGGGCAAGGTCGTGGGCGTCAACCTCTTTGACGCGGTGAACAACAAGAAGACACTGGACCCGGAGCTCGTCCGGCTCGCAAGGGTCTTGGCATAAGAAAAAAAGCGGCGTGAGCCGCTTTTTTTGTGGAATTGTGAAGTTAGACCGGGACAAGGGCAAGCTTCTTTCCGAGGGGGAAGAGGAGCTTCGTGAGGGTGGAGATATTCGGGCTGGTGGTGCCGCGCTCGATGCGGGCGATGACGGGCTGGGAGACGCCGCTAAGTTCCTCCAGCTGCTTCTGGGTGATGCCCTTTTCCTTGCGAGCCTGGATAAGCTCGCTTATAAGGGCGACGCGAAGGTCGCTTTCCGCGATTTCCTCCGGCGTAAAAAGCTTCTGTCGGGCCTCTGTCCAGCTAAGACCAATAGCAGGATTATTTTTCATAGAGATCATATCCTTTCTTCACTTGGGCAAGTTCTTTTTTTGCACGTTCGATTTCACGTGGGGGAGTCTTCTGGGTCTTCTTCATAAAGTGATGTAGCAGTACAAAGCTGTTTCCAATCCATGCGGCAAAAAGTATTCTGTCGCGAAGTGGACGAAGCTCCCAGATTTCTCCATCCAGATGCTTGACGAAAGGAGCACCTAGGCGTGTTCCTTCATGGCTGAGGGCTGTGATGTAGTCGTTTATCTTATTTGCCTTGATTCGACTGTCCTTATCCGCTTTCTGGGTAAGCTTTTGGATATAGTCGTATACAGGCATACGTCCGTGTTCGTCTTGGTAAAAGTGGATATCGTACATGGCAACCTCCTATTTATATTATGCGCCAAAAGTTATTTTTTTGCAATATGTTATTTTGATGATTGTGTCAAGGTTTATGTGTAAACTCTTCCATTATAATTTGATGAAACTCAC